>JALYTG010000006.1 GCA_030854405.1 Chloroflexota bacterium
CGATGAAGATCCCGGCCATTGGCGCCCTCTAATCCTAGGTGTGCTCGGCAGGGTGGCCGGACAGTCCCGGACTACGCTGCTCGGCGCGTTGGCACGGCATGGAAATCGAGAGCTGAGCGAAGGCCTGCGGATGGTCCCGGGATCGGATGTCGCTGAACTTCGTCGTCATCTAATCCATCAGCAGGCACCCCGGTTGTTCATTCGATCGTTCGGACCACTCGTGATTCACCGAGGTGGCTGGGATGGGTCGGTGGTACACGTTCCGAAGCGCCGGCTTCGGCTTCTGCTGGCTGTCCTCGTAGCTTACGCCGGACAGGCTCTCACCCGAGACATGGTCCTAGATCTCTTGTGGCCGGAGGCCGATCCAGGGGCGGCGGTCAATAGCCTCAATCAGACCGTCTTCCAGCTCAGGCGACTGCTCGATCCGACCTACCGTGACGGGGACAGTCCTCTCTATCTCATCTCTAACTCGGAGACCGTTCAGTTCAATCGCGAGCTCGTCCGAACGGACCTCAGCGAATTTCGGCGACTCGCCATGCGCGTGAACTCGGGAGAGCCGATTAGCTCGCAGATTGGGGCTGCGTTGCTGGCGCTGATCAGAGGAGAGTTCCTCAGCGACGTTCGATACGAGGATTGGGCCTGGAACCTTGCCACCGCAGTACATAACGAAGTCCGATCGGTGCTGCTGCCGCTGGCGACCGGCCCTGCGCAATCGGACAGCCGCGATTTGGGCGTCCGTGCTGCGTGCGCCCTTGTAGCGCTTGACACCTTTGATGAATCCGCACAGATCGCCTTGGCGGATCGACTGGCCGAGAGCGGCCGACGTAGCGCGGCGCGGGAGTCAATCGCTCAGTTCTCTCGGCGCATTCGTGACGAGCTCGACGAGGCGCCGTCCGACTCATTAGCTGACGCAATCGCTAGACTCGGTGCTCCGCCGGTCGCATCACATTTGACCAATGTGAGCGCAGATGCTGCAGGGGCTTGACTTTGTGGGGTCTAGGGCAGTAAGGTGCAGCCGTAGTACTTGAGTCTCACTCCCGTATTGCGCTGAATCAGATCCGTGGGTGCGTTGAATCGTCTGCCGAATGTGGGCACTTAGGCAGACGAGGAGCAGTTAGTGCAACCGACCATCCCGATTGGGAGAAGTCGGTTGTTTATGTTTTTCGGACAGAAGAGGGCACCTTCTGATGGCTAACGAATACGTTAAAGGCTGGTAGCGCCAGCCCCTTCACCACTGAGGAGAACAGCATGCGTGAGTTGATAACGCGTCTCACCGCTGTGCTGTCAGCTTTGGGGGCTCTGATCACCCTAGCGGTTGCTGGAGGTGCGAGTTTCAAAGGCTGGTAGATGACCGTGGTAGACTGCCGATCCTCACCCTAGGAGGGTGATGCAACCGGTGAATGCCAGCGTTCGTCGCCTCATCCTTATAACGGTAGCCGCAGCGATGGTCGCCATCGCAGCGGCTACTCTGCTGTTTCCCATTCGGCCGCAAATTGGCGGTCTAGTTGGTATTGCCTTCTGGACCGGTTTGACGCTTGTGGCTAGCGCGATGCCGGTCCGCCTTCCCCGAGGCACCATTGCGTCCGTAAGCGCGGCTCCAATGCTCGCATCGATCGTGCTCGGTGGGCCAGTGGCGGCGGCGATCGTCACCGCAATCGGCACCACGGATATGCGCGAACTTAGGCGTCAGATACCGTGGTACGGCACGGTTTACAACCACGCCGCTGGGACACTCTCGGTTCTCCTGGCCGGAGCTGTCTTTGAGCTTTTCGTCAGGGCCCAACCGAACGTTAGTGGTGCATGGCAATTCATAGGGCTACTCGTCGCGAGTAGCGTCTTCTACCTTGTTAACTGGACGCTCGTCGGCGTTGCGGTGAGTGTCCGGACGGGCTCAGCGCTCCGAACCATTTGGGCCCACGACCTGAGCGGTGTGGCAGTCAGCCTCGTAGGCCTCGGCCCGCTCGGTTGGCTGATGGCGCAGGTCTTCTTGCTGCCGAACGGAGTGGGTTGGTGGGCAACGCCGCTCTTCCTCATTCCGTTGTTCACAACGCGGCTCGCATACCACCGCTTCGTGGAGACCAGGGAGCTCTTCGAGCAGACCATCGAGGCGCTTGCCAAGGCGGTCGACGCCCGCGATCGGTACACGCGGAACCACTCGACTCGGGTGAGTCACATCGCGGAGGCGATGTCGCGCGTCATGCGCGTATCCGAGCAGCAGATCGAGAAGATCAAATGGGCCGGCCTGCTGCACGACGTCGGGAAGATTGGCATCCGCGACAGCATTCTGTTGAAGCCTGGGCCGCTCGACCGCGAGGAGAGGATGCTCATGAACCAGCATCCGACCATCGGCGCGGAGATTGTCGCCCCCGCGAGACAGCTTTCGGAAGAGGCCCCGCTGATCCGCTGGCATCACGAGTGGATCAACGGCTCCGGCTATCCAGATGGGAAAGAGGCGCTCGACATCCCGCTCGGCGCTCGAATCCTGACCATCGCCGACGCATACGAGGCGATGACCTCCTCGCGTCCCTATCGCAAGATACCCCTGACCCACGAGCAGGCTGTCGGTGAGCTCGAGAAATACGCGGGCATCCAGTTCGATCTCGAGATCGTGCCTATCCTGGTTGGGCTGGATCGGAGCATCCTCGATCGGGAGCCGGACCGCGAGGATGAGCTGCCAACCATGCTGCACCAGCCGGACCCGCGTGACGAGAGCGACGCGGGGATAGCAGCCACCACCGGCGCCCCGGTGGAAGGGGCTGCGCCGCGCGACGGACCGCGCGCCATACGCCGCACGAGGCCAGCGCTCGCCTCGGACGATGTTCCTTAGCGCGGTCATCTTGGCGCTCATCGTCGGAGCGCTCGCCGGAGGCGGTTTTCCTCGACTTGCCGAGCTGCGGCTGCGTTGGCTGCCCCTGCTTGGCATCGCGCTCGCCCTGCGTTTGGGAGGCCTCCTTCTGCATCCGGAGACCACGCAGGTCCCGGTGGGCTGGGTCTTCGTGCTGGCTTACGTGTTCATTTTCGCCTGGCTGTGGCGCAACTGGACGGTGCCCGGTCTCCAGATCGCTTCGGTCGGGATCGCTGCAAACACCCTGGCAGTGGTCCTCAACGGCGGTCAGATGCCGGTATGGGGCGGCGCCTTCAGCGCCGCCGGATTCTTACCGGATGCGATCGCCGGCGACTCGTTCCACCATCTCCTGCTGAGCAACTCCCTGGCCGACTTCGTCGCCCGCGGTGGCCTCTTCGGCGACGTGATACCTATCCCGCTCCCAGTCATGCGCGACGTGGTGAGCATCGGGGACATCCTGCTGGCCCTGGGGATCTTCTGGGCCATCGTCTACTCGATGACCCGACCGGGAGCGTACCGGCGCGCGGCGCTGGCCTTCGGTGGCGCCACCATCCGACCCGCGTTCGTCACCTCCGGTGCATTCGGTTCCGGAATCCCGTATGCGCTCCCGGCCCCGCCAGCGGTGCGCGAGGAGCGACGAGCGGGTGGCCCCTCACCCTATCTGCGGCTGGCCCGCAACCGCGACTTCTCGTTGCTCTGGGTTGGGCAGGCGGTCAGCCTCTTCGGCGACCGCATCCACTACGTCGCGCTGGCCTTCCTGGTAGCCACCCGCGCCACCCCGCTCGAGCTGGGGATCACCTTCGCCGCCACGGCCCTGCCCAACGTGCTGCTGGGACCGCTGGCCGGGGCGCTGGTCGACCGCTGGGACCGTCGCCGCACCATGATCGCCTGCGACCTGCTGCGGGCCGCGATCGTGCTCACCGTACCGTTCGCCATCGAGGTCAACATCCTGCTCGTGTACCTCGCCGCGTTCGCCATCGCCACCGTGACCCTTCTCTTCCGCCCCGCCAAGACCGCCGTCGTTCCGCAGGTCGTCGGTGAGGCTGACCTGGTGACCGCCAACTCGGCGAGCTCGGTGGCCGAGACTGCCGCGGACTTGATCGGCCTCCCTGTTGCTGCGGTGATCGTGGCGTCGTTGAGCGGGATCATCGAGGCGGCATTCGTGCTCGACAGCGCGACCTACCTGGTCTCGGCGGTCCTCATCGGGCTGATGGCCGTCCCGCGCCAGCAAGAGACGCTCGCCCCGTTCAGTGTGCGCGCGATCTGGAGCGAGATGGCGGAGGGTTGGCACTTTCTGCATCGGCACGCCGAGCTCTTCGCCAACACGGTGATCACCACGCTCGCCCAGATCGCATTCGGTGCAGAGATCGTGCTCGCGATCCTGTATGCCGAGAAGGTGCTCGACACGAGCCGCATCAGCTATCCGCAGAACTATGGGCTGCTGCTCGCAGCCGTGGGCCTGGGAAGTGTGGTCGGCGGTGTTGCGTTGGGCTGGATCGGTGATCGCCTGCCGAAGGGACCACTCACCATCGCGGGCCTGGTGGGCATGGGCCTGTGCTTGGTTGGGATTGGCTTCGTGACGAACCCCTACTGGGCCATTGGACTCTTCTTTCTGACCGGCGCCACCAACATGCTCTTCCTGATCCCCACCATCACGCTCTTCCAGCAGCGCACGCCCCAGCGGCTGATGGGCAGGGTGGTCTCGAGCCGCCAGGCGCTCGTGTTCGGCGTCATGGCCGCGTCGATGGCAGTCTCCGGCTGGCTAGCCGGGTTCATCGGTCCAGCGCCGGTGCTGGTCATGGGTGGGCTGATCTGCACCCTGGCTGGCCTGGCCGGGCTGGCCCTGCCGGCCATGCGTCAGGCTCGCTGAGCGATCTGCTACCCTTCGCCGCGCCGTGGGACTCTTTGACGTGGCTACCGTCGTGCTCGCCGTCGGCGTCTGCGGATCGCTCGGGTTGCTCGCGTGGACCCTGGCCGTGGGCTCGGTGCGAGCAGTCCGGCACGCGCGCCGAGAGGTGAGGGAGGCGCGCCTGCGCCTTGCGGCTGCCGAGCGGCAACTGCGCGCGGGCTCCGCGGCAATCCACCAGACGCTCACGAGGCTGCAAGGAGACCGATGACCGATAAGCCGCGCGACCCGGGATATCGCGGGTCGCTGCCACCGCGGGTCGACCGCCTGGCGCGGCCCTGGGTGGTGTCGGTGGTCGCCATCTTCGTCCTGATCCTGGCCTTTGCCTTCGCAGGCATCCCATCGCGGCTCATACCGCAACCGACCACCGTGCCGCTCCCGAGCGTTCCGGTTCCCTCGGCGTCAGCATCGGCATCTGGCTGAGGATCGGGCGTGGAACCCCGGGGCTTGTACGCTAAGCGGACAGTTCGTATACTGGCCGCTCCCCCAGACACGAACGCAGTGAGGAACGCGGTTGCCTGATACACGCTCTGTGCTGGTGGTCGACGATGACGCAGACCTCCGCTCGCTCCTCGAGGATCTGCTGAAGGGCGAGCACTACCGGGTGCGCCTCGCGTCGAGCGGCGCGGAGGCGTTGGAGGCGATCGAGGCCGACCGTCCGGACCTCGTGATGATGGACGTGAAGCTCCCTGACCAGGATGGCCTGGCGGTGCTGAAGCGCCTCAAGCAGGCGCACGGGGAGCTGGAGGTGATCGTGATGACCGCCTTCGGCGGCAGCTCGACCGCCATCAAGGCAATGGAGCAGGGTGCGTATGACTACGTCACGAAGCCGTTCGAGATCGACGACCTGCTGGCCACGCTGAAGCGCGTCTTCGAGCACCAGGACATGGCCAACGAGGTCGCGACGCTGCGCCTGGAGCTCGGAAAGAGCGCCGCGGTGCGCGAGCGCATCGTCGGCAACTCAAAGCCGATGATGGAGGTCTACAAGCTGATCGGCAAGGTCGCCTCCTCGGACGCCACGGTGCTGATCACCGGGGAGTCGGGGACCGGCAAGGAGCTGGTCGCGGAGGCGCTCCATAAGGCGAGCAAGCGCAACCCCTTTCCGCTGGTCAAGGTCTCGTGCGCGGCGCTCCCCGAAAGCCTCCTTGAAACGGAGCTCTTCGGCCACGAAAAGGGGTCGTTCACGGGCGCCATGACGATGCGCAAGGGCCGATTCGAGATGGCCAACAAGGGCACCATCTTCCTCGACGAGATCGGGGAGATGACGCTTAGCACGCAGACCAAGCTGCTCCGCATCCTGCAGGAGCGCGAGTTCGAGCGGATCGGCTCCAATACATCCATCAAGATTGATATCCGCGTCATCACCGCCACCAACCGCAACCTGGCCGACGAGGTCAATGGCGGCCGCTTCCGCGAGGATCTGTACTACCGCCTCAACGTGATCCACATCGCCATGCCGCCCCTCCGCGAGCGCAAGGAAGACATCCCTTCGCTGGTCGAGCATTTCCTGGTGAAATACCGATTCGGTCCAGGCGAGATCCCCACCTCCATCACCGAGGAGGCCCTCGCCCGTCTGATGGGCTATGACTGGCCCGGCAACGTCCGGGAGCTCGAGAACGCCGTTGAACGTGCGGTCGTGCTCTCGCGTGGCAACCCGATCAGGGTCGATCACCTGCCGTTCGTGGACCACCGTGAGGCGCGCAACCGCGAGCTTCTGTCGGCCCGGCGCGCGCGCGGCGACGCCGAGGCATCGGCCGAACGACTCGCCAACGATGGCCGCCTGAACGGCCAGAACGGTGCGCGGGGCGACGGCGGTCTCCGCGAAGCGGCTGTTAGGGGCGGATCCTTCAAGGACGAGGTCGCGACGCTCGAGAGGCGCCTAATCCTGGAGGCGCTCGAGCGTAGCAGCGGCAATCGCTCGAAAGCCGCCGAGGAGCTGGGGATCTATCGGCGTCTGCTCTACGCCAAGATGAAGGAGTACGGGCTCGGGGAGTAGGCCGTGCGCCGGTGGTATCCTTCTTGCCCACTCCACGCCCGCACACACACGAGGGTCGACGCGCATGTTCAGCCGCGTACGTATCGCAATCCGCTTCTTCTTCGTCGGTCTCGCTGTCGGGGTCCTGCTGGCGCCGCGCAAAGGCAGCGAGACTCGTCGACTGCTACGCGCCCGCGCAGATCGGCTGCTGAACGACGTTCTGGATGCGGCTACGCTGGGCACCTACGAGTCAGGGGCGGAAGTCGCCGACGAGCTCGATGACGAGCCGTCAGCCAAGCGAGCGCCGCGCGACGGACGGTCGCGGAGTCGCGCCGGCAGCACCGTCACGCCAAGTGCCGCCCAAGCGTGATCTGACCTCCGTCTCACGTTCAGTCAACCAGCGGCCGCGTCCTGACGACGCGGTCGCATTCGTTTGAGCGACCGATGCGTTGGCGTCACGTTGGGCCGCGCCGTGGGCCAACAGCCGAGGAGTCCGCGACGCGCGACCGCCAGCGCATGGTCGCCGAGCAGCTCGAATCGCGCGGGCTGCGCGACGAGGAGCTGCTGAGCGCCTTTCGCCGTGTGCCGCGCCACCGATTCGTGGAATCGGACGAGGCGTACGGCGACCGGGCGCTGCCGGTCGGCTCGGGACAGACGATCTCGCAGCCGTACGTGGTCGCGCGGATGACCGCCGCCGCTCGTCCGCCCACGGGGTGGCGAGGCGCCAGAGTGCTCGAGGTCGGCACCGGTAGCGGCTACCAGGCCGCGCTGCTGGCGGAGATGGGTGCCCAGGTGATCTCGGTCGAGCGCCATCCGGAGCTGGCCAGGGAGGCAGCGGCCCGTCTGTCGGCGGCCGGCTACGGTGACGTGGAGATCGTCGTGGGCGACGGGTCGCGCGGCTGGCCAGAGAAGGCGCCCTACGCGGCGATTCTCGTCACCGCCGCTGGCCCATCGGTGCCTGAGCCGCTTCTGCAGCAGCTCTCGACCGAGGACGGACGCCTCGTAATGCCGATCGGCGGTCGTGAACATCAGCTGCTGACGGTGGTCGAGCGTCGGGGCAGTGACGCGACCAGCCGGGTGCTGGATCCTGTCGTCTTCGTGCCGCTGATCGGCGAGTTCGGCTTTCCCGCCGAGTGAGCAAGCGCCCGGCACGGCATTTGCAACGCGCCCGGGGCACCTGAGGAGGTGAACCGAGATGACCTACCCCAACGATCCCGATCCGCAGTCCGACGACACGCGCGTCGTCGAGCGCGAACGCGTCGTCGAGCGACCGGCTCCCGTCGCGCCCGCCAGCAGCAATGTCAACGTCGCCGGTGGTGGTCGGGGCTACGTCGCAACCGGTCCCGGCCCCGTCTACTACGCCCGTCGAGTGGTTTCGCTGCTCTTCGGCATCCTGGCCGTGCTCATCGCATTGCGAATCGTTCTCTTGTTGCTTGTTGCCAACCAGACGAACGGCCTGGTCGACTTCATCTACAACGTGACGGAGCCGTTCGTGGCGCCTTTCCGTGGGGTCTTTAACTTCGACTTAGTGTCGCCGGGCGGAGGTAGCACGCTCGACATTGGCGCCGTCGTGGCGCTGGTCGGCTGGGCGTTGATCTACCTGCTCATCATGGCGATTCTCAACCTGGGCGACCGGAGCACGACCTCGACCGTTTGAGCCAATCGGAACCGGCTGATCCCGAGTCCATGAAACCGCGAAGGGTCAGCCTGCGATCTGGTTGACGAGTCGCTCGGCGAGGGCGATGGAATAGTTCTGCCCGCGGTCGTGGGGATAGACCTGGAACATGTTCGCCACGTAGAGGCCCGGGATCGGGGTCTCGAACGGCGGAATGTGCATTCGGTAGTCGACGGTCACGATCGGCTGGGCGAAGGGGGCCCTGAACAACCATGCGTCGCTCATCCAGGAACGGTCGAACGCTGGGTTGACCCGCTCCAGGTGCGGAAGGAACTGGTCGAGCAGCTCCTCGCCAGAGGCCTGCAGGAGCGGGTCGTCCATCGGTCGGTAGTTGCCGAGATAAACGAGGTACCGCCCCCCATAATCGGCCGCCGGCATGTAGTTGGTGTGTTCCACGAGAGCCATGAACGGGTAGCCCGGGTCGTTCATGTTCGTCCAATACGCCGATGTGAGCGGCCGGTCGAGCGCGAGGATCACGCATTGCGCGCCATACGCGCGGCCCCATTCGTATCGGTCCCGGTAAGCGGTCGGTAAGCCGTCGGTAAGCCGGCATGTGAGCCGCGTGGCCAGCGTGGAGATCACGGCGTCGAACTGCCCTGTGCCGCCATCGGTCTGCACGATCAACGCGTCGCCGTCGCGCTTCACCGATTCGACCGCAGTGCCCAAGCGCATCTCGCCGCCGCCATCGCGAATCCGCTGCGCCAGGGCTTCGTACAGCTGCTGAAACCCGCCTCGCAGGTACCCCAGCTGCGCTGAGCGGTCGTGGACGCGGGCCCAGAACCAGGGCATCGCGATCTCCCCGGCGGTCGCCCCAAACTTGCCGCTCAGCAGTGGTCCCCAGACGACGCGGTAGGCCTCGTCGCCCATCCAGCGGCGGATCCAGCCTTCCGCTGTCTGGCCCTCGAGCAGCCTCGGGTTGGGCATCGCCTTCAATGCAGCCAGGGCGGCGCCCATGCGGAGCCGATCGACCACCGGCAGGGCCGTGAACTTCAGCAGCGAGCTCGGTGAATCGAGCTGGTGGAAGACGCCGTCGCGCAGTGTTGCCGTGATCGGCCGATGCCACTCGAGCCTGTCGCCCAGCCCCATCTCCCTGATGAGCCGGACAGCGGTCGTATCGCTGCGGAAGAGGTGGTGATAGAACTTCTCGAGCCAGACCCCGGGTTCGATCTCGAACCCCGCTGCAAGCCCTCCGGGGAGCGGCTCGCGCTCGATCACCGTGACGCGATGCCCGCGCTGTACGAGGCGCAGCGCGGCCGTGAGTCCGAGCGCGCCGCCGCCCAGAACCGCCCAGCTCCTCATGGCCGCGTAGGGTACGTCAGAGCGGAGGGATCTCGAGTGCGCCCCGGTCCAAAGGCGAGTCGGAGGTCACGGCGACCTCGGGCGGCCCGCCTGCAGTGACGCGGGCGAGCGCACCCGAGCGGGTCAGCTCCTCGTCATAGACCCCCTCGATGCGCCGGACCATGGAGTCGATGCTGAAGCCGTCGACGACGGTTCGATAGCCGGCCTCCGCGATGCGGTGCCGCAGCTGCTCGTCGCTGGCAAGACGCGCGATGGCACCCGCCAGAGCCTGAGGGTCGGCCGGCGGGACGAGGAGGCCGTCGACGCCATCGGTGATCACCTCCGGCACGCCGCCAACCCGGGAGGCGATCACGGGCTTCCGGCGCGCCATTGCTTCGAGGATCGAAATCCCCTGCGCCTCGCGCAGGGATGGAAGGACGGCAATGTCGAGATCGGCCGTCACCGCACTGATGTCCTCACGCCGGCCGGTGAACACAATCCGGTGACGTGCCGGGAGAGACAGGGTGGCCGCCTGGGCGCGGAGCTCATCGGCCAGGGATCCTTCGCCGACGATCGCCAGCCAAGCGTGAGGCACCGCCTGAACGACCGCCGGCATGGCTGCGATCAGGAACCGATGTCCCTTCTCTGGCTCTAGGCGGGCCACAGCGCCGATCAGGAGCGCACTGCGGGGGATGCCGAAGTCGTTGCGGAGCGTACACGGCGTCGTCGGTGCGCTGAACCGTGACAGATCGACACCATTCGGAATGACCGCGAAGCGCGCTCCGGCGCGACCCTCACGGCGCAACTTGGCCTCGATGCTCGCGGAAGGCACGATCAATCGGTCCATGTGGGGGGTCAGCCGGGCGAGCTCGGCGATGTCCTCTGGTGATCGGACGCGGCTCGAGTGGACGGTGGCCATGATCACGGGGGTGCCGGCGGCGACGGCCGCGCGCGTGCCGATCACCTCCGCGCGAAACATGTGTGAATGCACGAGATCGATCTCGTTGAGCCGCAGGTATGCGGTCAGCTCGCGGACAGCGGCCTCGTCATCGGCGCAGTCGAGGACCTCGACCGCGATGCCCAGCCGCCGAAGCCGCTGTACCGCGCTGCCCTTGCTCAGGGAGAGCGCGCGCAGTTCGTATTTCGAGCGGTCAAGCCGCAGCAGCAGCCCGGTATAGCTCTCCTGCGCGCCTCCGTTGCCGCCGGTTGCGAGCAGCTGCAGCGTGCGCGGCCGAGGATGGCTCTTGGACCGATGGATGCGCCGGTGGCGGAGGTACGCGGCTCCCCCAATCGCGGCCTCGTGATCGGGTGCGCGGCGCGAGCGGGGACGCTCGGGGCTCACCGTGAAAAAGGCTCTCTGCGGTGTCGAGGCATGGTCCGGCCATCGTAGGGAGGGGCGCTCTGATCGTCAAAGCGCCCGTGCGGACGAATCGTGAGGATCTCGCCGAAAGTACTGGCCTCGGCAGCCCGGATAGGACGACCGCGTTCTTTCCGTGCCCCGCAACGGAGCGTATGTTCCGCCGAGGGCACGGGAAGGA
Organism: Chloroflexota bacterium; assembly: GCA_030854405.1. Next base: position 11,218 of record JALYTG010000006.1, read on the forward strand.
CTCATCGATGCTTCGTCATCTGGTTGCACTCATTCGGCGAATCGACGACTTTCAGCGCGGACAGACCCTTGTCGAATACGCGCTGCTCCTGTCGTTCGTGGCGCTGGCGGTGATCGGCATCTTGCTGGTTTTCGGTCCTGGCGTGACCGGCCTGTACCAGTCGTTCTTCGACGAGATGCCCTAGCCGACCCCCCTCGCTTCTCCCCGCCGTCCTGCGCCGGTTGCCTGGCGCTTGCCCGAGCCCACTGGTCAGGCTGGCGGCACCCGTCTAACGCGGTGGCTCTGCGCGGGTGGCTTCGGCGCCTGGGGCCGGCCCCAAGACCCGCCTAGGGCATTTCCCCAATGGTCCTAGCCACGGACATCCGAATTGCCCCTTCCGGCCTGCCCGGCGCGGCCTTAGGTTCAGCGCCTCGGGATCTTTCAATCCATTTCAAAGGGAGTACACAGATGCGGGAACTCATTCAGCTGGCCGTCGATCGCTGGAATCAGCGCGACGAGCGAGGCCAGACACTGGTGGAGTACGGACTTCTCCTGGCACTCATTGCGATCGTCGTCATTGCGGTGCTGATCGTGCTCGGCCCGGCCGTCAGCGGCATCTTCCGGTCGGTCAACAACCAGCTGTAGCAGCGGCAACACGCCGATAGCAGCGGGCCGGGATCATCCCGGCCCGCTGTTGATTTTCCGGCGATGGGCAAACGCCATAACCTCCGCGGCGCCCAACGTACGAGCCACCTGGAACTCCGCTCTATGGGCGTCCACACGAAACTGAGGTTCCCTGATGGATTTCACACAAGTCGTCCTTCTCTTGCAGTTGCTCGCCGTGGCAGTAGCTGCGGCCTATTTCTATCTGCGCCGACGCCGGAGCCAGGGCTCCGACCCAACCAGGACCCGCGACGAATAGACCTCGCATTCGGAGCGCCTTGACCGAGGCGGGCGCCACCCAACACCGGCCCCTCGTTGCGATCGCTCCTCGGCTGGGCGAAAGGCCGCGATGGTTGGCACTATCGGCCTATGCGTTGAGGGCGGACGGTCGTATAGCCTGATCCGGCAGCCATCGGCACACAAGATCGACGCGTCGGATGCGGTACCTGCCAAGGGTTGGGCCCGCTAGGCTCTCATAGCACGCATTCACGGAGACCGCATGCATTCCCATACCGCAGACGCGCACAGTGACCGCTTCGCGACGGAAACCCAATTCGCGACGGAAACCGAATGGGCCGAGTGGGTCAAGGACTACTACCGGGACGAGGAGACGTACGACTGGGTCGACGTCGCGGACCACTTTCGTGGCCTCGAGTCGCTGTTCCATCGGAATCGCCGTCGAGCGGTCCGCAAGCTCGTCCGCCGGTACGGGGCCGGGGCCCCAATGCTCGACGCGGGTTGCGGGACCGGCCTGAATCTGGCCAGCCTCCCGCCAGGCAGCACAGGGATCGACCTGAACCCGCGCAATCTGGCTCTCGTTCGCCCTCGTCTGCCACAACACACTGTCGTCGAGGGAGACGTCGAGGAGATGCCGTTCGCTGACGCGTCGTTCAACACGGTGCTTTGCACAGAGGTCCTCGAGCACGTGCCACATCCCGAGACTGCACTCACGGAAGTCCGACGAGTTCTCAAGCCCGGCGGGGTTCTGCTTGGCTCGGTCCCGGCGCGGTCGCTCATCTGGCGGCTGCGGTTCCTCTCGAGCACGTGCCCTGGAAATGAACCGTTCCACAACGAGTACACGCCGGACGAGGTGCGCTCGATGCTGTCCGGCTTCCGCGTCCTGCGGGTGTGGTATTCACTCCTTCGCTTCAACGTGCTATTCGCTGCGCAGAGGCAAGCCTGACGGATCGGGCGCGAATCCGGCAGCTCATTCGAGCGGCCAGTTGGTGCGTGGCCATCATCTCGGTGACCGCCATGGCCTATTCCGTGCTGCAGACCGATGCGATGCTTCGAGGGCTCGGCTTCGAGCCGTGGGGCGATTGGCGAACATACGCAAATGCGGTCGACCGCTTCTTCTCGGGCGGCGCTCTCTACGCGCCTGCCCAGCTGAGCGGCCCATACCTGATGCCGCGCGCGACGATTGAAGTCGGCTACACCTACCCGCCGCCCTCTGTCCTGCTCCTCGCACCGTTCGCCGCCGGGGTGCCTGGTCTCGTCGCGTGGCTTGTTGTCAACGCGGGCATCCTGCTGACCGGCGTTACTGCGATCATTCATCGCGGCTTCCGGACGAGCTTGCCCCTGGCGCTCGCCATCTCAGCATTCAGCCTGGCGCTCTACCCTCCATTCACCGATGGGATGGCGGTCGGGAACATCAACGTTGGAATCGCGGGGCTGCTCGCCTGGTGTTGGGTGCGCCGTGATGGCGGGCGGTGGATCGGTGCAGCGGCCGGCATCTCCGCCGTGCTGAAGGTTTATCCGGGGGTGCTGACAGCTTGGGACTCGCGGCGACGCGGCTGGACTGCAGTCCGTGACGCAGTGTTCGCCGGCGCTTTCATCAGCCTGTTGACCTTGCCGTTGGTGGGAATCGGCCTGTGGATCGACTTCGTGCACGTGCTTGCCAACGCGCAGCCCGCGTGCTGGCCAACGACGACGTCACTTACATGTGCGCTGTTGCCCATCACCGGGGTCACGGTCGCACGGGTGATCGCCCTCCTGGTCGCAGTCGCCGCAATTGGCGGTGCCCTACGCGTCCGAAGCCCGTTCATCGCATTTGCGCTGGTCACGGTGGCGATGCTCGCACCCGTCGCAGACGGCTGGCTGCACTATTGGCTCTTTCCGTACGTTGTGGTCGTCGCCGGACTCGCCTATCTGCTTGGAGGTAGGCGCGAATCGACAAAGAGCATCAGCGTGAGCACGCCGTCGGCTGGCCTCGATCGTCCAAGCACGGAAGATAGAGGCGCACCCCATGCCGTTCGGTCGTGAATCGATAACGCTGAGACACCCACAGTCGGACCGGATCAAGCAGGTCGACTGAACGATCAAAGGTCAGGCCCGGTCGGGACGGCGGTAGCAAACGATCTGTTTCCGACGCGGCGGCTTGAAAGTCAACCACGACTGCGGGCGGATCGGCCTGGAGGCCGGCAAGCCATCCGCCGACCTGTTCCCGGGTCGAGTAGCCCGGAGTCGAGAGCGGCCAGCTGAATGGGTATCGGCCCGCCGGGGGACGGTCGCTAATGCTGTATATCGCCGCGGCCGAACCCCAGACCAGGATGCGCTGGCCCGGAGCCGAGTGCTCGCTAACCCACCTTCCGACGTCTGCGCTAATTGGTCCCAGCTGGCGATTTGGATTCCAGTTGGTGCTGATGGCGCCCACGTAGAAGAGGACCGTGAGCGTCGTGATCGCCGCAATGGACCGAGCGATACTGGGACGGGCAGCGAGCGCGACCAGTGGCAGCACGAATGCGATCGCGTAATGTGGATAGACATGACCCTGTATCGCCACGAACGCCGCACCGAGGCCGATCCAGAGGAGTCCAGCCGTGACCACGCGGTTCCGCTCGAAACGAGCGTAGGCGGCAAGCGGCGCTAATGCCAGGAGCGTGAAGGGTAGATGGACCCACTCGCTCGGCAGTGATCGATAGGCGCTGTTGTACGTCACGATGGCATCCCACGCCTGCGGTAGGGCGCCCCAGGCGATGACCAGCGTGAGAGCCGCCAGGCATCCGGCCCCAAAGCCGATTGCGAGCTTGGGGATCTGGCGAGGAGAGAGCACCGCCACGGCAACCAAGAGCGGGACGAACTGGGGCGAAATAAGCACTGCCGCAGCAGTTAGAAGACCGACCCACACACCGGCACGCTGTTCTTTGGCGAACCAGAACGCCAACGCCGCCGGCAACAGGGCAAACGTCTCCGTCATTCCGCCGCCTGACGACACCGGAAGGAGGGCGGCGATCGCAACGGCGATGATCGCAATGAACGGAGACGCAAGACGGGCGAAAACCATGCCCGCCGTGGCGGTAACGCAGACCGACAGACCCCAGACGACCGGCCACGTCGGGCCGGGAAGAAGCGCCGCTCCAGCCATGATCAGGTAGATGGCGGGTGGCTTGTTGTCCCAGAGGTCGCGGTAGGGGATCTCTCCGACCGTGAGCCGCTCTCCAATCAGGACGAAGAGGTCGGCGTCATGTGGTGGTCCAAACAGCAAGCCAGGTATGAACAGAACGGTCGCGAGCAGCAAGAGAGCGATGGGAACGAGGGACTGGATGGTGAGCGTATAAGCCCAACGACTGGGTAGGGCGCGGACGCTTATGAGCGATCCGCCCGTCAACGCTGTTCACCAGCGCCCGCCGGTCGGCAGCGGTCGGCACCGAGATTCATTCTCGGTGGACGTCCGACCTCCGCGTCCGTCGTATCACCTCGCCAGCTCATCGCCGGGGGCGGCGAAGGTAGAGCTGCCAGCCGTAGTACACGATTGCGGCCAGAGCGATGCCGCCGAGCGCATCGACCGCGTAGTGGTGACCGAGGTACAGGACCGCGAACAGGACAGCGCAGCCGTATACGAGCACGACCCACGCTGTTCGCGGGTACCGAGTTCGGGTGAACAGGTAGCCGAGCGCCGGGAAGGCGATGTGAAGCGATGGGAACGCGGCGACCGGATTCCCCGGGAGGTTTGCATAGAGTGAGGACATAACCGGGTTGAAGTGCAGCTTGTCGAGCGTCTCTCGCATGACGTCACGGACCGGTATCGCTTCCCCGTACTGATAGGCGAATCGCGGCGGTGCGACTGGCAGCACGACGAAGATGACGAAGCCGATGATCGCCATCCCCATCAGCATGCCGACGAATCGGTAGTAGTCGCGGCGGTTGATCAGCCACAGGTAGAAAGCCAGCAGGATCGGGAAGCCGAAGTGAGCCATGTACAGGACGGACATGCTCACGTCCAGCGGAGAGACGGATTCGGGCCGGTACAGCAGCGCCTGCAGGTCGACGCTCGGAATATGCCCAAAAAAGATCGCCCGCTCTGCGGCAATGACCACGTCCGAGTGAACCGCCAGTCCGGTGTTGTCCGCGAGCCCCCGCATCGCCTGCCACGCCAGGAAGATCGCAATGAACGGCACCCAGTCGCGGAGAAAGAGCCGGCCGCGGCCGAGCACAAGCGCAGTCGCGAGGCCAACCACCGCGAGGACGTCCGGAGAGAGCCAGATGCCTCGGGCAATCATCAGTGCCACAACAACCAGTACAAAGCTGAGGACGAGGGTGGTCATCAGGCGCCCGAGAGCGCGGCTCTCGTCGCGCAGCAGCTGACCTTCGTCCTGCGGGTCGACCCGCAACGGGCTAACGACTTCGCTCATGCACGCCAGTCTACGGGTGCCTCGAGTGGTGGCCATAGTCGAAAAGTCCGGCGCCAGCGGAGAGCAGCGTTGCGCCAATACGCGGCGGAAGACGATATCGCGAAGCACTATTGACGCGGCGCGCGCTCGACCGAGACTGCATCGGTCAACGCCACGTAAAGGCGGGGCCGGCTCGCCTCGGATGAGGATGGGATTCTGAAGAGACTGCGCCAAGCGATCGCAATCGGCACGGCAACCAACCGTCGGTGGATGGCGGTCACCGGCGCTGCGGCTGTACCCGTTGCGATTGCGCTCGGTTCTCGTCTCATCTCGCTCACCCTGATCGCCGTCGCCGGCCGTTCTGGCGGGTGGCCGATGCACAGTGGGGAAGAGGGCGTGCTACTCGCATGGGATGCACAGTGGTTTCTATCGATCGCGCAGCATGGCTACCACGCCGCACCGCTCGCCGTCCACGCAGGCGGCGCCTTCCACGACTTTGCCTTCTTTCCGCTGTGGCCGGTGCTGATCGGGGTTATCAGTCTTGGCGGCCTGCTGCCCGCCGGGGTAGTGCAGGTTGTCGCGGCAAACGTGCTCTTTGTCGGCGCGTGCTTCGCGGTGCACAACGCGCTCGCGACAAGATTCACGGGGACGATTGCGGTGAGCGCAACTTTGCTGTTCGCGCTTGCCCCGCCGGCCTACGTGGGCTCGCTCGGCTATTCAGAGCCGCTCTATATCTGCTTGGCCGCGCTCTACTTCCTGCCTGCCTTCCGACGGGGCGAGCGGCCCTGGCCGAGAGCAGCCATTGCAATCGCAGCGCAGCTCACGAGGCTCCCCGGCTCGGCGCTCTCACTCGCCACTGGCTTCGTGGCACTAGTGCGACGACGGGTGACCCCCGGCGTCATGGTTGTGGCCCTAAGCGGTCCAGCTGCCTTCGCGGCGTGGTGGCTGTTCGTCGCGGTGCTCACCGGCAATCCGCTCGGCTATCTCGAGGGATCGCCGAACTGGTACCAGGGCTCCGGCGCGGCGACGGGAGTGGGCGCACTCGTCCAGGCGGTCGCGATCCCAAGTCTCTATTCAGTGGTATCGGTGGCGTTCCTCGCCGCGATGATCGTGGGCGCTGTGGCCGCCTGGCGCGTGGATTCCGAGCTCGGCGTCTACGCGGTGCTCTCCATCGCCGGAACCGCGCTGTTTGCGTCTTGGGAATCGATGCCTCGTCACGCCTGGGTCGCCTTCCCGGCTTTCGCGGGTCTGGCGGGCATCGGAGGGCGCCGCGTGACGCTTCTACTCGCCGCGTTGTTCGTCGTCGGGCAGGCGATCCTCGTCATCGGCACGCTGAAGTGGGCCAGCTTTCCTCCCTGATTCGCGCCGAGCGGGGGGGGCGAGGCGCCCAGAGCAGCGCGAGCAGGTACTGAGGCAAGACGTAGGGAGTGATGGCCAGACTGGCCGGGCCGACGTGACCGCGCGATAGGAGCCATGCGCCGAGCGGGATGCCGATGACGAGCCAGACCGGGCCGATCCAATGTGAAGGGCTCACGTTCCCGAGGTTCGCAATATCGCCACCCGATCGCGAGAGCGTCGCAATCCACTGCGACCCATAGCCGCTGAGCGCGACGAGGGCTGTGTGGACAGCCAACAAGATCGCGAAGGCGGCTATGTTCCTTCTATCACGCGCCAGCAGCCATAGGAGCGCGGCCAGCATTATCGGCCGAGGCATGAGCAGGAAGGCCGAGAAGAAGCCGTAGGTGGCCCAGCGGCTACCCGAGAATGCGAGAACCCCTAAGACGACGACGAACGTGAAGAGATTTCCCTCGAGCGCGTCGACGACGAAGGGCCAACTCAGGAGCACGGGCAACATCCGATACCCCAAGGTGGGGAGGATCGCGACGTGCGCGGCAACGAGAGCCGCATATCCAAGGCCGCCGAGCGAGGCGAGTGGCACCAGAAGCCATGCGGCGACCGGCGACCAGCGCCAGTAGTCATCGAGGTCGTACAGCGTCCCGCTCGCCAACCGTTCTGGAAGCGTTGCGAAGGTATCCCAATCGATCGTCTCGAGCCGTGGGATGTCGCGCAGGGCACCAACGACCAGGATGCAGTTGACCATCACGAGTGCGACAACGAGCGCCGGCCTGAGGGCGCGGACGAACTCCCGGGACAGCGAAATGGTGCCGACGGCCATCATTCGCACCGCATCGCGAGAACCTGGCGTTCGTCGCGGTATGCCTCGCACCAGGATCGCGATTCGTCAATGAGATGAGCAAGCGGCGCGTTGGGCGGCAGCAGAACCGCATCGATCTGATACCGATCGAGCAGCCCTTCCCAGCCGGCATCGGCCGCCCGAATTCGGGAGTAGGTCTCGAGGATCGACTGGTCGTACATGTCGTTGCGGCCGTCGACGAAGACGAGCCCGCCCGAGTCATGGAGGCGATAGATGACGTACCCGCCCCAGCCGTACTCAGCGAAGACGCGAGCATGAGGTGCGCGCTGTTCAAGCAGCGACACGCCCTCAACCGGATATCGTTCGAGCACTAAACCGCGCTCACCTGCGCTGACGGGAATGGTGAGAAATGCGGCGACCACGATGCCGCTCGCTACGGCGAGCTCGACGGCTCGGCGACCGACCGCCTCCCGGTGGGACCTGGTCACCATGGGTGTGCGCACGCTCTGTGCGAGGCCCGTGGCGACCGCCGGCAGCCCGAGAACGGCCGCCACAGGCGCATTCCGATTGGCGAGCAGCGCAAGCACGATGCCGACGACCTGGAGGACGCGGAGCCACCCGGGCGACGAACGCCCGAGGATGGGCGCCAGGGCGATCCACAGCAGAAGTGGAACTTGAACGAGGTCGTGGAAGTTCGGCGAGGCCCACTCAGGAATGTGGGCCAGACCCCAGTCCCCGGCATCGACGTACCGGAGCGGGTACAGCAGCCCGTCCAGCCCGGAGGGGGTCAGGAGGGTGGCTGCGATGCACGCCACGCCGACGAGGACCACCGTCCCGCGCCGCTCGCGCATTGGTGTCGCTCGAAAAAGAGTCGCAAGAACGTACCAGCCGAAGGTGGCGAGGCCGACGACCCACAGACCGTGCAGGTTCGCCCAGAGCGTGAAAAGCGGGACGCAGGCAACGAGAAGCCACGACCGGCCGGGTCGAGCAAGCAGCAGGACCGCGAGGAGCACTGAGAGCAGGAACCACGAGATCACCTGCGGTCTGATCGTCGCATACGGGAAGGCCACCGCCGCCGCGAAGAGAACCGACAACATCACCGCGCGCAACGGCAACCGTTGTGCGAGAAAGGTGAAGCCGAGCACGCCAAAGCCAAGCGGAAGCAGCGTGCCGAACAATCCCATGGTGGGCAGAACACCGATCCCGCGCACGAGCGCGGTCATCAGCGCTTCGCTGAGCCACTCGTGCAGGACCCAGGGCCTGCCCTGCCACGTCAGCGAGAAGGGGTCAATTGATGGGATCCGCCCGGAGTCGAGGATCAGGTTGCCGGTGGCAATGTGCCAGAAGTAGTCCGGATCGGCGAGACCCTTGCTCAGCGTCAGGAGGATGCCCAGCACCAGGAGCACGAGCGAGCTGAGCACCGCTGGCGGCGGCAGCCACAGGAGCCGGCGCGCGGGGGCTGCCGCATCTGCCGCGGGGAGCGAGTGGACGCGCATTCGTCGCAGTCTACGGAGTAATGCGCCGGCAGCGGCGTGGCTCGTAAGTACCGCCTCGCCCAATCTGCGGATCCGGGTACGCTCTGCGCCGTGCATGTCGCCCGTTCGCTGCCGACCCGAACCTTGCTAATGGCGAGGCTCCGATCGTCGGTGCCGCCCCACCAGTTCCAGCGCCTGCTCCGGACTGTGGTTCTTGCCATCGCAATCGGCTACGGCATCGCGAATGTGGTGTGGAGCATCTCGGGCTGGACGCTCGTCGATGTAAACGCCTACTGGCAGGCCGCAGAACGGATAAAGCACGGGCAGGAGCTCTATCCAGTCTTCGCGAATCCCAATGCCCCAGAAGTGTTCCGATACGCCCCCTGGTTCGCCGCTGCCTGGATTCCGTTCACCTACCTGCCGCGCGCGCTGGTGGACATCGCCTGGTCTACCTTCCTGGTGGGAGCTTCGGCCGTGGCGCTCTGGCCGCTTTTCCGAACGCGGCGGTCGGAAGCCGTCGTCCTTACGGGTCTGATCGGTTCGTTCCTTCTGCTCGTGGCTTCGGTCGGAAACGTACAGCCGCTCATCGTCGCCTCGCTGGTGTGGGGGCTGGACCGCCGATCCGGTCCGATATGGGTTGCGATCGCCGCGTCGCTCAAGGCGACTCCGATCGTGTTCGTCCTGGTCTACGTTGCGCGTCGCGAGTGGAAGCGGGCCGCTGCGGCGCTGCTCCTGACCGCGCTCCTCACCGCGCCGATGCTGCTGTACGACCTATCCGGCTACACGCTCGAAGCAGGTGAGACCTTCGGCTTCATGGCAGTGTCGCCCGCAGCATTCCTCATCGTCGCGGCGACGAGCGTGGCGTGGGCCGCGGTGGCAGCCTGGCGGCGCTCGCCGAGCGTGGTGATCGCAGCAAGCACAGCCTCCGTCCTCTGTCTTCCGCGGGTTTTCCCGTACCTGTTCACCTTCCTGCTCGTGGGAGGACCACGACCCGCCGGCTCCGGGAGCCCGCATGCGCCGGACACCGCCGGCCGGCAATGAGCCCCACTGCCCGCGAGCTCATACGTCTCACGGTCCTGGCGCTCCTCGTTCGCACGGCGGTCGCGCTGGTGATCGATCGCGCGCCCTGGACCGATTCGGCCTACTACTACGCTTCCGCAAGGGAGCTGGCAACCGGCCACGGTCTAACCGTCCCATTCGTCTGGAGCTTCTTGGAGACGGGCGGGAGGCTGCCGACCCATCCCGCGCTGCCAATACCAAGCCATGCGCACTGGATGCCGCTGACCTCGTTCGTGAGTGCCGGAGCGATGTGGCTGCTCGGTGCAACGTGGAGGGCAGGACAGGTCGCGATGGTGCTGCTCTCGACATTGCTCACGCCGTTGGCCTATCTCATCGGTCTGCGGATCTTCCGGTCGCGAGCCGCCGGCGTGGCTGGGGGCGTGCTCGTCGTCTTCTGCGGCCCGCTCCTGCTGTTCGGGTCGATCGTCGAGAATTTCGCCGTCTTTGGACTGGCAGGCGCCGGCGCGCTGTACGCCGCGATGCGCTCTGTCGAAGATCGCGGGCATCGCAAGCTGTGGCTGATCGGCTCCGGGGCTCTGGTCGGTATCGCGACCCTGGCCCGAGTCGATGGCGTGCTCCTCGGCGTCGCCACTGCCACCGCCTGGGCAATCGGTATGGGCTGGACCAGCTGGCGTGCGTCGGGGCCTCGGCCAGGCTGGCTGGTCGGCGTTGCGAGCGCAGCTGCGTTCGCGGCGACGGTTGCACCCTGGGCGGCCCGTAACCTTGCGACCTTCGGCGCTGTACTTCCGTCAACCGGCGGCCACACCCTTTGGATCAAGAGCTACAACGAGCAATTCTCCCTAACGGCTGACACGAGCTTCGCCACATACCTCGCCCAGGGGCCGCTCGCGATCATGTCCCCGAAGGTGCAAACGTGGATCACGCTACTCGGCTACAGCGTCGCGCTCCTGGCAGGCATCTTCGGCGCGCTCTTCCTCGCCTCGCTCTGGCTTCAGCGCCGCGAGCCGTGTCATGCTCCCTTCATCGTCTATTGGTTGATGATGTTCGTGGCCATGGGTGCGATCTTCACGTTCCACGCGCCAAACGGCCTCTTCTACCATCACGCCGCCGCCTGGCTGCCGATCGCTGCACCGATGTCCGCGACGGCTATCGGCCGACTCGGTAACGCTGCCTCGCGCTGGTGGGGCTTCTTGGGCAGGCCAGCCACCCACCGGTTCATTCTCGTCGTCTCATTGCTCGCCGCCGTCCCATTCTCCCTTGTCGCTTCAGGCCTCCTGCTCGCCAGTTGGCGGCAGGACCTCCGCGCCGCGGCGGCCGTGGGACGCTTCCTCGAACAGGACGCGCAGCCGAACGACGTCGTGATGCACCGCGATGCGCCGCTCTTCTTCACGGTGACCGGGCATCCGACCGTCGCACCCCCGAATGACCCCTTCCCGGTCATTGAGGAAGTCGCCCGCGCTTATCACGCGCGGTGGTACGTCGCACAGCTGCAGAGTATTGGTCCCAGCCTGGAGCCGCTGGGGCTGTGGAAGGGCGGGGACGCGGTCGACGACCTGGGCAATCGCGCCGATTGGCTGGCCCGAGAGCCGTCGTTCGATGACGGGGAGGTGCGCGTTTATGCGATCCTGCCGCAAGGTCAGGCCGCGGCGGGCGCTCGCAGCAGCACCCCGATCGAGGACTCCGCAACGCGCTGGTAGCCAGCTGCATCGAGCAAGTCGAGCAGGCGCCGATGGACGGGCTTGACGAGCACCCAGTCGATGTCAAGGCTACGGAGCTCCTCGACCGAGCCGTCGCCCGCGATGATGGCGTAGTAGCGACGCCAGACCGCGCCTGGCGCTGTCTCGATCCGGCCATCCAGGTAGGTCTGTACCCGGGCGTCGAGCCGATAGACCAGATAACCGCCCCACGACTGCTCGTTGAAGATCCGTGCCTGGCCCTTGGCGTCGAGCTTCGCCTGGAGTACGTCCACGAGCTGAGCCGGCTCCTCGGTCGTGAGACGAGCGAGCGGCGCTGGCAGAAGCGGACGAACGAGCTGGAACGCGAGGATCGCCGCGGCGGCAACCGCCAGGGTGGCTGCCCCTCGACCCTCCCACGCTGATCCGATCGCACCAACGGCGCGGCCGATACGGCGGCGGTGACCGAGCAGCCGATCGATGCTCATTGCGAGCGCCGGTAGGGCGAACAGGACGAACCAGGGGATCGACCGCACGCTCATCAGCGCAAGCGCAAGAAGGCCGAGCGCGACCAGACGCTGCGGGACGCCGATCCCGCGCCAGCTCCGGAGCACGACGAGCGCGGCGAGGAGGAGCCAGAGCGGCATCGCAATCGGCAGCCAGGGCCATGCCGGCTGCCACTCGGTCGAGACCGCCCGCACAACCGGGTCCGCGCTCTGGGTATAGGCGTACACGAGGAGGTCGAAGCCGGCCGGGTTGAGCAATGGAGCGACGATCGAGAGACCCAGTGCGAGCGCTCGATGGCGCAGTTCTCGACTGCCAAGAGCGGCCGAGCCCGGGAGGATCGACGGAAGCACGGCGCCTACCACGTAACCCGCCGCGACGAGCTCCCCGATGACGAAGGCGCCGTGCACGTTCGCCCAGACGATCATCAGCAGGCCGTAGGCGATCGGCATCCAGGGTCGGGAGGCGAATCGGTCCAGCAACGCGACCGCGATCGGGAACAGCGCGATCGAGAACGACTGTGTTCGGGGCAGGAGATGTGGACCGAGCACCGCGATCGTCAAGAGCGCTGCCAGGGCTGTCGCACGGCGGCTCGACGTTCCGAGCGCCAACCAGAGCGCAACGGCCAACCCGCCCAGTACGAGTGCCGCGTGCAACGCGAGCGCGCCCCCGACGGGCAGAGTCGACCAGACGACCTGCACCAGCCACTGCGGATTCAGAGCTCCCTCGCGCATGGGCGTGAAGGTGAATGGAAGCGCGTGCGCGGGGTCGGCGCCGCTCGCAATCAGGCGACCCGAAGCGATCGTCAGCCAGAAGTCGTCGAGGGGCAGACCCCACCCCACGGCGAGACCGACGAGCGCGAGGGAGAGCCACCCGGCGGCGGCTGCCGGTGAGATCGGCCGGCGAGGCCTCCGCTCAGGCGCCATCACACGCCCGCAGGAGGAGGACCTGCACCGAATCTCGGTACACCTCGCACCATCCGGCCGCCTGCGCCGGCCCGCGGGCAAGAGTCATGCTGGGCGTCAGCAGCAGAGCATTGACGTCGTAGCGACGGATGCGCTCCTGCCAGCGGGGCTCAGCGTCAACGATGGCCTGATAGTCGTCGATGACGTCCCTCGCGTACTTGTGCATCCGGCCATCGACGAACACGCGACCACCCGCCGGGTAGAGCTCTTCCAGGACGTAGCCGCCCCATCCATAGCTGGCAAGTACGTGCGCGAGGGGCAGCCGATCGCGCAGGATCTCGACCGATGCAACGGGGAATCGATCTGCTGCGGGCTGGTCCGACGTGCGGGCGTGGGCAACGCCCACGCCGATCGCCGCTGCAGCCACGATCAACGCCGCGGCGATGTCCAGGTACGGCTTCATGCGACTTCTTGAGTCGGCGATGCGGATCGAGGACCGCCACCCCCGCAGCCGATCTTCGATCCCAAGAGCCAACGCAGGCAGAGCCAGGATGGCCGTAACAGGCGCATTCCGAACCGCGGAGAGCCCGAGAATGACTCCGACGAGCGAAACCGTTGTGATCCATCCGGGCGCGGCGCGCGCGCCGGTCGCGATAAGACCGGCGATCAGCATGAGCAGCGGCAGCGTGACCGGATCGTGGAAGTCGGGCGATTGCCACTCCGCGATGTTGCGTGCTCCCCAGTCGGTCGCATCCGCAAAGCTGAGGCTGTACAGCATGCCAGCTGGCCCCGACGGCGTGATCATCACTGCGACAAGCGAGGCCACGGCGACCACAACGACCGCAACCCGCGCGTGAGCCATGGGGGTCCGGCCGAGCAGTGTCGCCACCAGATAGACGAACCCGATGCCCAGCCCGACAACGTAGAGCCCATGCAGGTTCGCCCAGAGCAAGAAGAGGGGCGGGACCAGCACGAGCCGGCGTTCCGTCCCGAGTCCGGCTGTCGTAAGAAGCGCGAGGACCGCGGCAAGGAGCGACCACGAGAGCACCTGTGGCCGAACGGTCACGAATGAGAGGCAGACAAGCCCCGGCAGCACGGCAGCAGTGATGAATGCGCCTGTCGAAACGCGCCGCTGGAGGGCGAGAGCGAGGATGATGAAGGCCGACCCTGCGATCACCCCGAAGGTCGCCAGGGTGATGCCGACCCCAAGGTTATCGATCAGCCAGGCGATGACCAGGTCGCCGAGCCACTGGTCGGGAATCCAGGGGCGACCATTCCACGAGAACGAGAACGGATCGCTGGTCGGAATCGAGGCAGTCGCCAGTATCAGGCGCCCGGTCGCGAGATGCCAGAAGTAATCGGGGTCGAACAGACCGGAGACGAGTGCCGCCATGACGAGGACTGCGGCGAGAGCAGTCGCCACGGCAACGGTGGGCGAGGGCAGCACTCGGGCGGCTCGATCCATACAGCCGACGAGTCTAGCCGTCGGTGCACGGCCGGCCCCACTAGTACTTCCGGTGCTCGAAGTACTGTTGATTCACGGCAACCGATGCGCGGACCATCGCCACAGCAGTCCGGTACTGGTCCGGACCCCGTACCAGCAGGTTTGATCTTTGGCGAAGACCGTCGACATGGCCAGCACTCACAGAGGGTTCGAGCACACCTACGGACTGGCGACTGAGGGTGTACGTCGCGGGGCCCGTCGCGTCTACGGGCTGACCGCTCTGTTTCGCGAGCAATACCGGCGGAAGCTCGAGGAATGGATGCAGCTGCGCGCCAGCCTCGACCAGCACGCCGGAGGAGCCCGGAGCCCGCGATTGACGGCGCTCCAGGATCAGCACGAGCAGCTCGGACGCGAAGTGGCCGGCCTCCAGAATCGTCTGAAGCGGCTCGACGTTGCGGCCCGGCAGCTCGATATCGTCGCCGCCTACCTGGCCAGCTCTGATCCACAACCGCATGAGCCGATCCTGGCCGATGCGGACGCATCGCCGGCGGCCATGACCCTTCGCGTGATCCAGGCCCAGGAGGGCGAGCGACAGCGGCTCGCAGAGGAGGTCCACGACGGGCCCGCCCAGGTGCTCACCAACGCGATCTTCCAGGTCGAGTACCTCAACCGGGTGCTCGACGACTCACCAGATGCCGCTCGGGACGAGCTGACGTTCCTTCGCAGCATGCTGCGGGACGGCCTGGATGAGGTACGCGCCTTCATCACCAACCTGCGTCCACCCGCCGTCGACGTGGGGCTCATCCAGGCCATCGCCGCGCAGGCAGGCGAGTTTCAGACCCGCCACGGGATCGAGGTCCAGGTCGCGGTGCAGGGGATCGACGACCGTCTTGACCCAAGCGGCAAGCAATCGGTGCTCCGCATCCTCCAGGAGTCGCTGCAGAACGTGCGCAAGCACGCCGCCGCGACCCAGGTCAGCATCGGCCTCAAAGGAAACCTCTTGGCAATCAGCGACAACGGACGGGGCTTCGACGTGATGCGGCTGGCATCCGGCGCGAGCCGCAATTTTGGCCTTCAGTTCATGCGCGAGCGCGCGGAGCTGATGGGCGCCCAGCTGCAGATCGAGTCCAGGCAGGGCGAGGGAACCCGAATCCTCCTTCGCCTTCCGAACTGACAAGGAGATAGAAATGGCGACCACACTAGGCAAGACGAACCGAGCAGCCAAGCAGGAGGAGACGATGGAGGAAGCGCAGGAACGGCGCCGCGGCGCCGATCGGCGCGGCACCGCGAAGAGCCGGATCGTGATCGTGGACGGTCACACTCTGTTCCGGCGTGGCGTCCGCAACATCCTCGAGCTCGAGCAGGATATCGAGGTCGTGGGTGAGGCGGGCACGGGACGCGAGGCGCTCGCGGTGATCCAGGAGCTGACGCCCGACGTGGTCCTGATGGATCTGGGTCTTCCGGCTCCCAATGGCATCGAGACGACGCAGCGCGTCAAGCGCGAGCTGCCGCACACCGGGGTGATCGTTCTCGCCAGCAATGACGACGAGGATCAGCTCTTCGACGCCATCAAGGCCGGGGCGGCCGCATACGTCCTGAAGGACATCGACCCGACCGATCTGATCGCCATCATCCGGCGCGTGCGCGCCGGGGAGTACCTGATCAACGACAAGGTGTTCAGCAAGCCGGCGGTCGCCAGTCGCGTTCTCAAGGAGTTCCGCGAGCTGGCGGTGTACGGCTCCGATGCGCAGCCGATCTTCGCCCCCCTCTCGCCGCGCGAGGTCGAGATCCTCGACAACATCGCACAGGGGATGACCAACAAGCAGGTCGCCTATGCGCTGTCGATCAGCGAGCAGACGGTGAAGAACCACATGAGCTCCATCCTGCGCAAGCTCTCGGTCAACGATCGCACCCAGGCGGTGGTGTACGCCATGCGGCAGGGCTGGATCAAGATCCCCGAGGACTGAGCCCGAAGTCCCATTCGGCCCGGTACGGGAAGCCCATGGCGCCGCACCCGGGCCGGAGCATACGGTTCGCTCAAGTCGTCGCGGGTATCCGGGACGGCCTTCATTGAAGGGGCCGGCGTCGCAAGGCCGGCCCCGGGTCTCCTCCTCCTCCGGTGCGGGAGCCGTGTCCACAGGACACGGCTCCCTCTTTTGCCTCGAAAGCGCGCGTACTGCCGAAGGGGTACCGCTGTCCCATCGCCTTTCGCCACTGTCAGGGGCTAGCCTGCCGGTGGTCTTTTACGTATTGACTGCGGGCTGCATCCCATCACATGCTGTGGAGCCCGCCTTGCGGCAACGCAACTGGAGAAGCGGGGAGAAAGGAGGTAGGAAACCTATGTCTTGGGCCATCCAACTGCTCATCAGCAGGCTGCCCGCAAACGCCCAGGCGCGACGAACCGAAGATCGCGGTCAGACGTTGATCGAATATGCACTTCTTCTCTTCTTCCTTGCAATCGTCGTCATCGCCGCACTCCTGGTGCTCGGCCCGTCGGTCAGCGGGATCTTCCGTTCAGTCAACGATCAGGTCTAAGACGCTTGACAAGCGGCCTGAACCGGCGGCAACGTACCGGTCGATCCATCGGAAGTAGGACTATCGGCCAATAGAGGAGCCCCGTCGCAACCTGTACGCTCCGGGCGACAAATTCCTTGGGAAAGGAGGTAACGTCGCACATGATTTCGTTCATTAGCACTCTTGTCTCTCATCTCTCCACTCGTTTCGGTGGCGAGAACGAGGAAGGCCAGACTCTCGTTGAGTACGGTCTGCTCCTCGCGCTAATCGCAATCGTCGTGATCGCCGTCCTTATCGTTCTTGGGCCGGCCATCAGCGGCATCTTCCGCTCGGTCAACAACCAGCTGTAGATCGCTGCATCGTCAACGAGGCCCCCGGCTCTCTAGGCCGGGGGCCTTTTGTTGTCTGTCGAAGTCTTCGTCTTGCCGCAGCACGAAAACCCCCCACGATGTGTCTCGCGGGGGTTCTGCATTGTCCGCTTGGGTGGGATCCGGAGTCGGTAGTACCGGGCCGGAGTAGCCCACAAGTCGGGTCGAATGCGTTGGCTGTCCACCCCTAGACTGTTGACCGCAGTCACAATACTGCTCTGCGCGTCCTCATCTGAGAACCACCATCCGAGCTCGAAGGGGTACATATCCGTGAAGCGATCGAATCGCCTCGTCATCCTGGTTGGAGTGCTGCTTGCCGTCCTGGCCTTCGTCGGGATGGTCATCCTCCTAAACCAGAAGGGCGGCTCCACAGTGGGGCCAATAACCCCGACGACGAAGGTGCTCGTTGCCACCAAGGACATCGCCATCGGCGATGCGGTGACCCCGGCAATGGTGAAGGTCACTGAGGTCGACCCCAGCGCGGTCGATGGGACTCCCCTCGGGGATCCTTCCCTGCTGCGAAACCAGGCTGCCCTGGTGGCGGTACCCAACGGAGCACAGGTCAATGCCGAGGTCTTCGGCACGATCAACCACAAACCGCCCAGCATCACCGGACAGCTGAAAGCGGGCGAGAAGGCGATTGCCTTCCAGGTCGACTCAGTCACGGGCATCGACTTCCTCATCACGCAGGGCGACCTCGTCGATATCGTTTTCGGGACAACCATCACGGTCCTGCAGCCGACTGCGGACTCGGCCGCGAACCCCTCCTCCCCACAGCGGTTTGAGGTCGTTGCGGGCCTCGAGAGCTCCAGGACGGTGAAGACGGTGCTCCAGGCGAAGCGCGTCCTCTACGTGAGCGACACCAAGATCGTGCAGCAGCAGGCTGGTCCAACCCCGACGCCGAGCGACGCGGCCGGCGCCGCACCTCCACCGGCGATCGACCGGGTGGTCGTCGTGATCGCCGGCAGCGACACTGATGCGGAGCTGATCAAGTTCGCCCAGAACGACGCGACCGTCATCGGCCCGATGACCGTGGTGCTCCGCAGCCCGAAGGACACGGCCGTCGAGAAGACCCTGGGCCTGACGATCGACAGCCTGGTTGCGCGCTACGGCGTGCCCATCCCCGACATCGTTCGGAGCCTGAAGACCAAGTAGCGCCGGATCAACCTCGCCATCCAACCGCCCGCAGGAGCCACCACGTGATCAAGGTCCTCATCGTCGACGACATCGCAGAGACGCGCGAGCATCTCTCGAGACTGCTCAGCTACGAGCAGGAGATCGACGTGGCTGCCCTTGCGAGCTCCGGCGAGGAGGCGATCCGGCTGGCAATGGAGCTGCGCCCGGACGTCATCGTGATGGACATCAACATGCCGGAGATGGATGGGATCGCCGCGACCGAGCTGATCTCGGAGCGACTCCCATCCTCGGCGATCATCATGATGAGCGTTCACGGTGAGGCGGAGGACCTCAAGCGTGCGATGCTGGCCGGCGCACGGGAGTTCCTCGTCAAGCCCTTCAGTGCCGACGAGTTCAGCACGAGCATCAAGCGGGTGCACGAACGGGAGGCGGGCCGGCGGGCCCAGTTCCAGACCGCGGCTGCGGTTCCAACCGAGCCTGTGACCTCGACCGATCCCGAGGACCACCAGGTGATCGCCATCTTCTCGCCAAAGGGCGGGTCGGGCCGGACCACGATCGCCACCAATCTCGCGCTCGCCCTCCACAACGAGACCGGCGCGCGCGTCTGCCTGGTCGACGCCAACCTCCAGTTCGGCGACGTGGGCGTCCTGTTGAACCTGAATCCCAGGAATCGGTCAGTGATGGACGCAATGGAGTCGGGTGACCCCGACGGCGACCTGATCGATTCGGTCGTGATCAATCACTCGACCGGCATCCGGGTGCTGCTCGCGCCACCCTCGCCCGAGGGCGCGGATCTCATCACTCCCGCCTACCTGCGCAAGATTGTTGAGCACCTCAAGACGACGCATGACTATGTCGTCGTTGATCTCCCCTCCGGCCTGACCGATCACTCCTTGACAGTGATGGATGCCGCGGACACGATCCTGGTCATTGCTGCCCTGGAGATCACCACGATCAAGAACGTTCGCCTCTTCCTTGAGGTGGCGGACCAGCTCGAGTACGACCGCTCCAAGGTGCGCCTGGTGATCAATCGATCGGATTCGGCACAGGGGATCCGGATCGCTGATGTCGAGGCATCGATCCGACGGCGAGTCGATGGGACCATTGTCTCGGATGGCCGACTCGCGGTCCTCGCCGTGAATCGCGGCGTGCCCTTTGTCGTATCACATCCGGAAGCCACGCTTTCGCGAGACATCATCAAGCTCGCCCGCACCGTGGCGGGTCAGCCAAGCCACGCAACAACTGAGAAGCCCGCGAAGCGCGGACTCTTCGCACGCCGCTGATGGAAGGATCGCCGCCATGTCATTGCTGAAGAGGATCGAGCGGGCTCGCCCCGCAGCTGAAGGT
>JALYTG010000231.1 GCA_030854405.1 Chloroflexota bacterium
CCGGGGAAGACCAGGTGCGGGTCCCAGACGATCCCGCCATCGGCGAACGGCAGCGCCAGACTGGATTCGAAGTCCCCAAATGCGACGGTTCCGACCCGGATCGGGACCGTCACCAGCTCGCGGCCGCCGACCGTTTCGGGCCCCTTTGCCTTGCCGGGGTCGAGGGTGCGCAGCGTTGCCTTCTCCTCGGCGGCGATGTAGGCGTTGCGAAGGTCCGCGGCCGAGTAGCGCAGCTGCGATGGCTGGCTCAGCTCGGCGTGCATTGCGGCGAAGTTCTGGTCGACCCAATCGGAGACGAATCGCTCCGCCGCCTGCTTTTCCGGCGGCGGTTCGGAGCCGACGATCACCCCGGCGACGAACGCAACGAGCGCGGTGATCACGAGGGGAAAGGCGCGGGTGACGAGGCGGCGTCGCCGCTCCACCTCGGAAGGAAGCGATCTCACTGGTTCGGAAAAGTTAGTGACTGCGGTGAAGGCATTGCGCAAACCGGGTATCGCCGGCCCGGCTAAGCGGCCAATTCGGCTCCGCCGCGTGGGCCACATGGTTGTATTTCGCCGATGACCGTCCTCGACTGGGGCATTGTCGCGTTCACCGCAGCGCTAGCGATCTGGGGTTACGAGCAGGGCCTAATCGTCGGTGCGTTCACGCTCACCGGGTTCGCGGCGGGAGCCCTGGCCGGCAGCCGCCTGGCGCCGGCGCTTCTCGCCCAGGGGTCCCAGTCGCCCTACGCGCCGGTGTTCGCGGCTCTCGGGGCGCTGATGGTCGGGGCCGCTGTTGCCGTCACCCTCGAGGGTCTCGGACTGGGGGTGAGGGCGCGGCTGATCCGCGGGCAGGCGATGCACTTCGCGGACGGGGCCGGGGGCGCCGTGTTGACCGCCGCGTTGGCGGTTGGCATGGCGTGGGTCTTCGGCGCCGTCGCACTGCACGCCCCCGGCGCCGGCGAGTTGAGGCGCGACGTCCAGCGGTCGCTGATCTTGGGGCACCTCAACGACCTGCTGCCTCCGTCGGGGCCGCTCCTCAACACGCTCAACCGGGTTGACCCGAGGCCGAGCATCAACGGTCCATCGGCGTCCGTGGGCCCACCCTCGAAGGGGATCGTCAACGATCCCGACGTAACCAGGGCGGGCGCCAGCGTGGTCAAGGTGCTCGGCACGGCCTGCGGGCTCGGGGTCGAGGGATCGGGCTGGATGGGGGTGCCCGGCCTCGTCGTCACCAACGCGCACGTGATCGCCGGCGAGCGCGATACGACGGTCACGACGCAGGACGGGACCCAGGTCGACGCGACGCCCGTGCACTACGACCCGACCAACGATTTGGCGGTGCTGCGCGTCGGGCTCGACCTCCCACCTCTGCAGCTGGTCCGAAACCCCTCCGCGGGGACCAGCGCCGCGGTGCTCGGCTACCCGGAGAACGGCGGCTTGCAGATCGCGCCCGCCCGCCTCGGCTCCACCCAGGAGGTGGTGAGCGAGGACGCCTACGGACGCGGACCGGTGCAGCGCGAGATGACCTCGCTGCGCGGCACGATCCGCAGCGGCAACTCTGGCGGCCCGGTCGTCGACATGCAGGGCCGCGTGCTCGCAACCGTGTTCGCGGCGACGACGAGCGGCAAGCCGGGCGGCTACGGAGTGCCGGACGATCTCGTCAGCGAGGCCTTGCGTGATTCCTTCACGCCGGTTGGGACCGGGCCCTGCGCGGCCGATTGAGGCCGAGCCGGGCTAGCGGACCAAACGCCCCGGCCCGTCACTTACGTTCAGTAAGCTCCGTGGCGGTGGCAACAGAGCCCTCCGCAGAGACGGCTTCGGATGCGACACCGAAGGTCTGCCCGCACTTTCACGCCGCGGTCGAGCTGGTCGGCAAACGCTGGTCGGGGGCGATCCTCTCCACGCTCACCGAAGGGCCCTGCCGGTTCGGCGAGCTGGGGCATGGGGTGCCTGGGATGTCCGATCGCCTGCTCTCACATCGCCTGCGCGAGCTGGAGGCAGAGGGACTGGTCGAGCGAACCGTGCAGCCGGGCGCCCCGGTCCGGGTCAGCTACTCGCTGACGATCAAGGGCGCGGACCTCGACCCCGCCCTGCGCGAGCTGCAGGCCTGGGGCCGGCGCTGGAAGGCTTGAAGCACTTGCGGCGCCTTCGGCGCCTGACGGGTCGTTCTTGGCCGGTGCCGTAGGCGCCGGCACAAGCATGTCAGGCTGCGCGGCAGCCGCAAGTGATGTGCCGCGGCGCAACGCCGCGGCCAACATCATCACCATTCCCGCGGGTTTCCCGACGGAATCTCGTCGCGCACCAGCCGCGGCTCGATGGTCTCCACCGGCGGCGGGCCCGTCGTGCTCAGGAACAGCTCCCACTGGCCGTCGCCGAGGGCGTTGAAGGCGGCCTCGATGGCTCGCACATAGGGGGCCATCGCCACCGCTCCGTCGGGCGGCTGGGCCGCGAAGTGCTCGGGCTTCGCCGTGTAGGTGACGATGCGGTCGAATCTCTCGCCGCCGGTCACTCGCCCGCTGACATCCACCCGGTCGTAGCGCAGCTCGCGCGCGTCCAGCCGCTCCAGTTCGGCCTGGTTGATCTCAATCAGGGCGCCGTTCGGTGCCAGCTCGTCGCCGCCGTCCGCGGCGCGCTCCAGGTTCAGGCCGATCACCCAGCGCGGAAGCTCACCGCCGGGGTGTCGCGCGAAGGTCTTCTCGGAGGCGAGGTTGTCGCGCAGCAGCGACCAGCGCCGCCGCCAGCCGCGCAACCGGCCCGGGGTGAGGGCATCCGGCTCGCGGCCCAGGGTGCGCTCGAAGCTGATCGGGTTGACCAGCGAGGCGTATGCGAACACGGCCAGGCTCATCTGCGTAGTGGCATTGTCGCCGCGAGACGGAGCAATTGGTCACGACCTGGACCAGTTCTTGGTAGCCGGGCACTGGAAGTCCAATTTTTGGGTGAGCGGCCGAGAACACCGCCTTCGAGTACTTCGACCAGGACGGCAAGTCGCTCGGCAAGTTCGCGGTGCCAATCGCGAAGGGTGGCCTGTCGTTCCTTGGTGTTTCGTTCAGGAAGCCCCAGGTCGCGCGGGTCCGGATCGAGTACGGGAATGGCAAGCTCGGACCCGACGAGAGCGCCGACTATGACGTCGCCGTAATGGACGACTTCATTTACGGCGAGCCGCAGGCAGCGGACTAGCTGGGCGGCGCAGCGGGGGCGCTGCAGAGTCGCCGCCGCGCCGGGCAGTCGTGGCAGAGGCCCCAGTCGGCATCCTCGGTGACCTCGAAGCGCCCCCCGGTGAGCTCGGCGACGGTTGCCTCCAGGCCCTGCCGGGCCGCCGCGATCTTCGCTGCGTCCAGCTCCTCGACCACCGGCTCCTCGGGGCGCTCGAGAAAGACCCACGCGACGCGAACGCGCTCGTCCCCGGTCGCCTGCGCCGCGGCGAGCGCGTAGAGGTCGCGCTGCATCTCGTAGCGGGTCGCCTGCTCCGAGGTGTCGGCCCTCGCCAGCCGGTCGGTCTTGTAGTCGACGATCGTTGGCAGATCGCCCAGCGGCTCGGCGAGCAGGTCCAGCTTGCCACGCACCACCGAGCCTCCGAGCTCGACCAGGAACGGGACCTCGGAGCGCAGTCGAACCCCCGCGCTGGTCAGCTCCCCGTGCAGCGGAGACTCGATCCAGCCCCGAACCAGCCCCAGGGCGCGATCGACCGCGTCGTCCTCGTCGAGCCCCTGTGCCTTCAGAACACGGCTCGCGAGTGCGGCGGGCGGCTCGATCCAGCGCCGGCCCGAAGACCATTCCAGCAGCAGGTGGACGGCGTTGCCGAAGGCGCGATTGCGGTCGCCCCTCGATCCCCGGCCGTTCCCTGTCGAGGCCAGCCCGAGGACGCTCTCCATGTAAAAGCGGTATCCGCAGCGGCGATAGTCGGCCAGCGCCGAGTAAGAGAGCGGGCGCCGCGGCGTCACCGGCGAGCCCGGTTCGACGATCGGCGGCGGCC
>JALYTG010000007.1 GCA_030854405.1 Chloroflexota bacterium
GCTGTGGGGGTTGGACGCCAAAGGCGGCGTAGAAGTCGTCGTACAGCTTCCCGGCCGCGATCCCGGTGCCCGCCTGGAGCGCTTCCGCGTCGCTGGCACCGCCGCGGTATGCGGCTGCGATGCGCGCGATCGCCTCTGGCCCGTGCTGGTCGATGATGTCATCGATCATGGTCGTGCCCTCCGCGTAGGCGAGCGTGCTGCCGCGCTGCCCGATCGGGAACTGGTCGACCAGCGACTCGAAGGCGAACAGGCCGCCACCCTTGGCCTCGAACT
Source organism: Chloroflexota bacterium (assembly GCA_030854405.1). The sequence continues at coordinate 274 of JALYTG010000007.1, forward strand.
CGACGGTCGATCGCTCGCTCGCGGCGGTGCCAGTCTCCGACCGGACCGCGATCCCCTCGTTCAGCCAGCGGGCCGGCTCGTGGTACGGGTTTGCAGTCGCGTCATGAAAGACGACATGGGTCAGCTCGTGGACGAGCGCCCGCTCCAGGTAGGCGTCTGTTGTGCCCTCGAGGTACATGAAGATCGTCCGCAGCCCCGGGAAGGTGGCGGCGCCGGTCCACTCACGCGCCCCGGCGCCGAGTGCGTCGAAGAAGGCGGCCCGGGTCTGGTACACGAAGATGTCGACCGGCCCGCTGAGCTGGTACCCGAGCAGCGTCTGGGCGCGCTGCACCGCCCCGTCGCTGAGCTGGCCAAAACGGCGTGCCTGCGCCTCCGCATCACCGTACCAGTGCACGGTGGTTGCGTTGAAGGAGAGCGATCGCCAGTCGAGCCCGGGACGGTCATCGTCATACAGGACCGATCCCTCCGGGCCGATCGTGACCTTGCCACCATCAATCGCCCGCCAGCGATACGTGATGCGCGTGTTTGGCGTGACGTGGTCGGCGGCCACGTCCCAGACGTAGCTCGCGCTTGAGCCCCGCGGCGTGACCGTCGTCACCACGTCGTCCTGGCTGCCGCCTGCATGCATCACCAGCTCCAGCCGATCGGGAGCGCCCCCGACCAGCTCGATGCTGAAAGTGATCGCCTTGCCGTAGGTCGCATCGCTGCTCTGAGATCCGAATCGATCGAATCCGTAGGCCGATGCAGGCAGTAGCGCCGTCGACAGGAAAAGGCCACATACCACGCGAGCTACCTGGCCCACGAGACCCTCCCGAAGTCGAGAAGCCCCGTGGTCAGGTCGCCGAGTCCGCGCAGACCATCGCGCGCCAGCCACCAGGAGTCGGGATAGAGCCACGGGATCACCGGGACCTGATCGTCGACGCGCGCCTCGACGCGACGGTACGCGGCCGCCTGGTCGGCGGGTGTGCTGGCGCCAGCCGCCTCCTCGAGCAGCTTGACGAAATCCTGGTCGCGCCACTTCCCGTAGTTGCTGGCGGCATTGGGCAGCAGCAGCAGGCTGTAGATTGCATCGGGCGAGTGGTAGTCCGCGATCCAGTCAATCGTGAAGATGTGCGGCGGTCGAACAGCCTTTGGATCGACGTAGTCGCCTAAGCCGTGATCCTCGACCGCAACGTCGACCCCAAGCTCGGAATGCCAGACGGCGGCAGCGGGCGCCACGTTGATTCCGCCACTGTTGTTGACGACGATCGTCCCGAGCTTTGCGCGATCGGCATAGCCGGCCTCGTCGAGCAAGCGGCCGGCCTCTGTCACGTCGGCGCCGCGCTGGTCCGCCATCCCCTCGGGCCAGAGAGCCGGCGGCAGCAGGCTCGAGGCCGGCTGCGCAGCGGCACTCTCGGCCAGCCCCACCAACCGGCCCCGGTCGAGGGCAAGGAGAAAGGCGCGCCGCACGCGCGCGTCATCGAACGGAGGCCGGGAGGTGTCAAAGCCGAAGTAGACGACCGAGAGTGGTGCGGCCCGATGTAGCTGCTTGCCTACGTCATGGTCGTAGGCGACCCAGGTCGCATCGAAGGAGGCCACCGGCGCCAGGTCGACCTCGCCGGCGGAGAAGGAGCTGACGCTGTCGCTGGCAACCTGACCGATGAACCGCACCTCGGCGATCGGCGGCGCGCCTGCCACATACAGGCCGTTCGCCTTCAGGACCAGGTCAGTGCCCTCCAGCCGATCGACGACGTATGGGCCAGAGCCGACGAAGGCAGCGGCGCTCTGCCAGCGCTCGTCCTTGCCCGCCGTCCGCGGCACCACGAAGGTGGCCGGCGTGGCGGTGATGGCCGGGAAGTAGGAGGCCGGGTGCCGGAGATGCACGATCAGCGTCCGGGCGTCTGGCGCCTCCACCCCGACGCCTTCCTCCGGGCCGCCGGCGAGCCGCTCGGCCGCGCCGACCACCACGTTGAGGACATCGGGTGCGGTCGCGGCGACGGCCGGGTCCAGCAGGCGCAGCCACGAACGCCGCACGTCGCTCGCCTCCAATGGGCTGCCGTCGCTGAAGTGCAATCCCGGACGCAGATGGAACGTGTAGACCCGCCCGTCGGCGCTCGTCTCCCAGCTGGCGGCTAGCGACGGGTACGGATCCCCCACTTCGTCAAGGCGCGTGAGCCCGGCATAGACCTGCAGCAGAAATTCGACGTCACTGGCATCGGCGATGAATGCCGGGTCGAGTGTCCCCGGCGGCCCGGAGAGGTAGCGCAGGACTGGTTGCGCCGCAGCGATCGGCCCGCCCGCCGGCCCTGTGCCAGCAAGCAGAAGGGCCGCCAGGACGGCGAAAAAGAGGCGGCGGAGGCGGCGCGGCGGCCGGCCGCGGGGTCGTTCGAGGATCGTCAGCCGCGGGCCTCCCAGCTGGCCCGGGACGTGTAGTGGCCGCGCACGGCGGCTAGTATACGGGCGCCGTGCAGCACGTCCATGAACACCAATTTGTGCCCCAGCCTGCAGGCAGCCTCAGCCTGCGCCAGTTCGTCGAGTCCCTCCGGCGCTGGACGCCCGAGATGCGGCAGGTGGCCCAGATCGCGCTGACCCGTAGCGAGTCGGAACGGCATCAGTACATGCAGGCATACCACGCCGGGCATCACGAGCGGGAGCCGAGGGCGATCGACTCGTTTGTGCGATGGGCATATTCGGATCCGCGAATCGACCACGTGCCGGCCATGCTCGCTGAGCTCGAGCGGGCTCCCGACGACTATGCGGGGGCACTCGACCACGAAGCGGACGTCCTGGTCCGCATGCGCGCCGAGGGAAAGTCGCCGGCGCAACGCGTCTACGACTACCTGGCGCTCCTGGGGATCGAGGGCAGCGAGCCGGTCAGAAACGCGATCGCCGCCCTCCTGCCGCCTCGCACGCCGGCTGAGGCGGTCGTGGCAACCATTCGCCAGATGCGCCGGCGCTGGCTTGAGCTCTATGGCGATGACCCGTTCTTCGTCGAACCCTGAACGCCTGGGGCTCGTCCGTTGGCTGGGCATCCTCCTGATCGTCCAGGGCGCGCTGGGCCTCCTCCTCGCGTTGCTCGGGTTTACCTCTCTGGCCGCGCCGCTTGCCCGGGCAGAGCGTGTTTCGATGACGGTGCAGTCAGCGGCATCGGCGGCGGCCACTGCATTCGAGGGCTTCGACACGAGCCTCGACCAGGCCCGGACCTCCGCCTCCAGCGCGGGCAATCTGGCCCGTGAGGTCTCGGCAACGGTGGATGGGCTGGCGGCCGCCATGGCGATCTCGATCCTGGGCGCGCAGCCTCTGCTGCCGCTGCAAGGTCAATTTCGGCAGAGCGCCGAACAGTTGCAGCTGCTCGGCGACGAGATCGACAAGATCGGGAGCTCGCTCCAGGTCAACCGAACCGAGGTCCGGCAGGTGAGCGACGAGCTGCGCGCCCTTTCCGACGAGCTGAAGGCAGGCAACGCGGGCAACGGCATCCCGCCCAGCCTGCTCGTGTACGCCTTCCTGGCCTGGATCGCGCTCCTGGCAGCTACGAGCGTGGTCGCCGGCGTGCTCCTGGTACGGCAGCCGCGCTGAGGGGGACGGTCAGTCCGCGCGGCGCAGCACCCGTCGCAGGCGCAGGAGCGAGGCGAAGAAGAGCAGAAGGCCGATGCCCGCAAGAGCGGCCAGCATCCAGGTGCTGCTCACGCTGCCCCGCAGCATTGCCTGCTGAAGCGTCTCGATCCCGTGGGTCACCGGCAGCAGATAAGAGAGGTACTGAACGGGACCGATGAAGTCCTGTACCGGCAGGACGAAGCCGCTGAAGAAGACGGACGCCAGGAGGACGAGCATCGAGAGCTGGACCGCCTGGCGCTCCGAGTCGGAGATCAGTGAGATGAGCAGCCCAACTCCCAGCGCAGCGAAGGTGAGCAGTAGGACGATGCCCAGGAAGATGAGCCAGCCGGCGAGCATCGGTACACCGAGTACATAGACCAGCGTTACCGCAACGAGGCCGCTCACTGCCAGGCTGAGCACGGCGAAGGCGATGTACTTGCCGAGCAGCACCTCCATGGACGTGACCGGCGAGACGCGGAAGAGGTCCATCTGCCCGGAGAGGCGCTCGCGCACCATCGAGAGCGCGGTGAGAGTGACTGCAAGGTGCTGGAGCACCAGCGCGAAGACCGCCGGGCCGAAGAAGTTGATCACCGCCGGCGGGCTGGGTGCGACGTTCGTGGCCTGCGCGGTCGTGGGCGCAGCGATCACATCTGGCGAGAGCTTGACCGGCGCCTTCGCGCCCGCGACGCTGATCCCTTCCGCGGCGACCTGCCGGATGATCTCGCTATTGAGGGCGCTCACCAGGGTCGTGACCGCCAGCTGCGCGAGCTGATCGTAGACCGGGTCGACCTCGTTCCAGGCGATCTTGATCGTCGTCTGGTGGCCAGCGCGCAGCTCCTCGATGGCGTTCGCGGGCACCTCGACGACGAGGTCGACCATCTTCCTCGCCAGGCGGTCATGCGCCCCGGTGACGTCGTCGCCAACGCGCACCACGCGAATCCGACCCTGGCCAAGCTTTTGGTACGAGGCCGGGTCCGCCGGCAGCGCCACGCCGGCCGGGATGACGATCTCGGTGTCGAACGGCTGCCGGGTGCCCGTGTAGCCGAGACCGAAGATGAGCATGATGCCGAACGGCCCCAGGATGAGGCTGGCGAGGACCCCCGGGCGCCGGAATACCTCGCGGAGCTCCTTGCCGGTGAACGACGTGATGCGGACAATGCTCTTAGTCAGGCCGAACATCGTCGGCCTCCTTCACCCTCGCTGCCTGCCGCTCCACCAGCCCCGCGAAGACTTCGTCGAAGGTGGGCTGATACTCCTCGATCGCGACGACCCCAACCCCGCGGCGGCTCATCGCCTCCATGATCCGAGGCGACGCGAGGCCAGCGTTCTCGGTGATTACGAGCAGCTTGCGCGCCGCCGCTTGGCGAACCTCCATCACCTGTGGCACGGCGGCGAGCAGATCCGGATCCACTGCGCGGTCGGCCTCGACCTCGAGCATTTCGCCCCGGAAGACGCTCCGGCGCAGCGCCTCCGGCTGGTCGACAGCGACCAGCTCGCCCTCGGCCAGCACGGCCACGACGTCGCAGTACTGGGCCTCGGCCACGTATTGGGTCGTCACCAGCAGAGTCCGCCCCTCATCGCGCAGCCGCCGCAGCTCGGTCCAGATCGCCACGCGCAGGATCGGGTCAACCCCGGCGGTCGGCTCGTCGACGAAGAGGACGTTGGGGCTGTGGACGAGAGCGCAGGCGAGCTCGAGCCGGCGCTGCATTCCACCTGAGAGATCGCGTGCGAGCTTGTTCCGCGCGTCCCAAAGCTCGACCACTTCGAGTGCTCGACGGATCAGCTTGCCGCGCCGGAAAGGGCCGATTCCGAACAGGGCCGAGACGAAGCCAACGTTCTCGCGCGCGGTCAGGTCGGGGTAGAGCGAAAAGAGCTGCGGCATGTAGGCGATCCGCTCTCGAACCTGGCGTGAGAAGCGCTGTGGGTCCTCGCCGAGGACGCTGATCTCGCCCTCATTGCGCGGCAACGTGCCCGTCAACATGCGCACAGTAGTGGTCTTGCCTGAGCCGCTGGGTCCGATCATGCCCAGGATCTGACCCTTGGGCACACGCAGGGTCAGATCTCGCACGGCGGTCAGACTGCCGAATCGGCGGGTCACGTGCTCGGCAGAGATGATGGCTGGAGCTTCGACGGCGGTCATCGGATCCCCCTATGCAATCCCCATTCCTTGTTCGCCTGATCAATATGCGCTTGCTCGGCGCGGCCAGCGCGTCCAGTCAATACTGAAACAGCTTCGCGCAGCCGTAGGGCGTCCCGCGGGGCCTGGCCTCCGACATCGTTGCTGAAATTCAAGCCCGGGGAGTATCGTGACGAATATCGCGTGGCCCTCGAGGAGCTGATTGCGCGAAAGCTCAAGGGCGAGCAGCGCTCATCGAAACGACGGAAGCCGGAGCCGAAGGTGACCGACCTCATGGAGGCGCTGAAGAAGAGCGTGGACGCGAGCCGGACATCCAGGCGAGCCGCGGCCAAGCCGCAACGCAAGGCTCGGACCCGCAAGGCCCGGGCGGCCTGACCTAGATGAAGGGCGACCGGGTGGAGGCGGTGGTCGACACCGGTCAGGGCGGCGTGCAGACCTTCGAGATCGTTGCCACTCGTGCCGGTCGCCGGATCGAGGTGACCACCGCCCGCGGAATCGTCGAGGTGACGGAGGTGACGCGCTCCGGGACGCCGGTACGCACCGGACGCTTCATGGCGAGCAGGCTGATCGCGCTGGTGGAGCACCCGGCGCTCGAGGGGCGTAAGACGATCGTCGACGTCGCCACCAAGCGCAGGCTCGGGGCGGAGCGCTAGGCTCAGGCTTTCTTCGTGCGTCCTCGTCCGGACGGTGGCGGCGATGCCACCCGAAGCGCGAATCCCCCACGCTCCTCGGTACGACCGGCGGAGCTGCTGGCCTCGAGAATGACCTTGGGGAGGCCTGCGCGCAGCGAACCGTCACCGGGAAGCTCAGCGCCGTCGTCACCCGCCGCGAAGACCCCCGGCCGATGGTCGTCGCTGCCGACCACAGGGCGCTGATCGGCGGCCAGCTGCAGGGTATGGATCACCTCACGCACGGTGTAGCGCGAGCAGCGGCCGCGCTCGTCGATGTACTCGACCGTGTCGCCGACGCGCGGCAGAGGGGCGGCGTGCTCCAAGTCGGCGGGGTGATATTCGCCACCGACCGGGAAGAAAACGGTGTAGGGCATCGAAGAACCAATCTCTTCAGTCGGGGTCGCGCCTGTCGCAAGCTCGGGCTCATCGGTCATGGCTGCTTATTGTGCACGACCCGTTACGGCTGGTCCTCGCCGGCGGGGTGGACCTTGGGCAACTTGCCGTCCATCGGCCTCGCGTGCCCGATTCCGTATACTCAGTGCCCGCCCCCGCCGACCGGCGGGTTCAGGCTGCCGGCATGTATCGAGCGCCCGGGAGAAGACCGATCGCCGCGACCCGCCCGCGTTTCCGTCGGCGCCGCCTGGCGGCGGTCGCCATCCTCATGGGGCTGGCGGTAGGCGCCATCGGGCCGGGCGCCGCCAGCGCGCACTCAGAGCTCATCAGCTCAGACCCGCCTGCAAACTCGACGCTGCCGAAGTCGCCTCCGGCGCTCCATCTCGAGTTCACCGAGCCGATCGATGCCGCCACCGCCGCCGTTCGGCTGGTTGATGCGAACGAGACGGCGATCGCGGGTGTCAGTCCACTCACGACCGATGCCGCCGGAACCGCGGCGACGGTCCCGCTCCCCGAACTGAAGCCCGGCGTCTACGCCGTCGACTATCGGATCACGTCGGCGGTCGACGGCCACGTCACCGCGGGCCTGTTCGCCTTCCTGGTCGACCCGACCGGAACACAACCTGCGCCGTCCGTCGCCGCCCAGGCCAGCTCACCGTCAGCAGACGCGACCACCATTGCGGCGCGCTGGCTGTCGCTGGCGGCCACCCTGGTCCTCTTCGGGCTCGCGTTCTTCTGGCTCGTCTCCGCCCGCCCTGTACTGCTCGCTGGAGCACGGACCGCTCCCTGGCTGACGATCGCTGCGGCCGGAGTCGTCGCCTTCGGCGGGCTCGCCCTGTACCTCACCCTGGCCGCGCGACCGTTCGCCGCAGTGGCCGGCCACGGGGCGCATGAGGGCGGCATCCCGCTCGACTTCGCCGCGCCGTTCGGCTGGACGCCATTCGCGATCGCCATGCGCGTGGCGGAACTGGGCACCCTGGCCGCCCTCGGCATCGCGATCGGGCGGGTCGTCTTCCTGGACGAGGGAATGCGTCGCGGTAAGGCAATACGCGACGGGGCCGAGCGCACAGTGCTGCTCCTCGTGCTCATGTTCGCTGTGATCGGACTGGCGGGCATCAGCCTGGCGGGTCACGCCGCCTCGATCGGCGGGCTCGGCTTCGGCGCGCTCGACCTTGTCCATCTCTTGGCGGCCGGGGCTTGGCTCGGCGTGCTGCCCGCGATCCTGCTGCTGGCGTGGCGTCACCGACGCGGTGGCTCGGAGGCGGCGCTCTCCGCGGCGCTCCGTCGACACTCGGGAGTCGCAACGGTCGCCGCGCCGATCGTGGCCCTCACCGGGATCGCCAACTCGCCGCTGGTGCTCGGCCAGGCCCGAGGCCTGGTGGCGACTGATTACGGCAACCTGCTCCTCGCCAAGGCGCTCCTCTTCAGCGTGGCGTTCGCCATCGGCAGCGCGAACCATTTCCTGGTCGAGCGCCGCGCCGTTCGACGGATGCTGCCACTCCTTGGAGCGGAGCTGGCGATCGCCGCGTTGGCGGTCAGCGCGGCGGCCGCCATGGTCACCATCGTCCCAGCCGCGAGTCGCCAGCCGGTGCTCTCCGCCTCGGCGATCGGGACGGAGCACCTCTACGGCAGCGCCGGCGACTCGACCGTCCACGTGGCGGTCACGCTGCCCGCGCCCGGCAATCAGCAATACCAGGTCGCGGTGGCCGACGCAGCCGGCGGCGCACCACCGACCAATCTGCAAAAAGTCTTCCTGCGGTTCGTACCACCCAGCGGCTCCGGGCTGCCGGCCGAGCGGATCGAGCTCGCCGCGCAGCCGCAGCCGGGCCTGTATGCCGTGAGCGGCGCGTACACGCCGACTGTCGGTGCGTGGACGGTGGACGCGGTCGTGCGGCGAGCCGGCGAACGCGACGCCTCGGTCAGCTTCCCGCTGTCGGTCATCCAGCCGCTGCCGCCGAAGCGGGTTCCGCCGCCCGATACTGGCATCGGGGTGCCGCTCCCGCTGGGGGCGATGTGGGCGCTCCTCCCGGCCGGGCCGATCGGCTGGCTGCCAACCGTCGTCGCGCTGCTGGGGGTAGCTGGTATCGCGCTCGTGGCACGACGGCGCGCGCTCTCGACCAGATGGAGGGCGGCCGGGGTGGTTCTGTTACTGCTGGCCATCACGCTCGGCATCGGCGCCGGCTCCCGCGCCGCGGTCGAGGCCGCGAATGCCCCGCCGGCCGATGCCGCGGTGGCCGTGAATCCGGTGGCGCCGGACGTCGCATCGGTCAAGCGTGGTGAAGACATCTACCTCGCCAACTGTGCTGCGTGCCATGGGGCCACCGGCTCCGGCGAGGGACCGACCGCGGAGTGGATGTTCCCACCGCCGGGCTCACTACCGGCGGCCGTCGACTCGCTGACCGCTGGCGCGCTCGAGTACCGCATCACTAACGGCCTGGCAGGAACGCGAATGCCCGCCTTTGCCGTTACCCTCTCAGAGAACGACCGGTGGGATCTGGTCAACTATCTGCGTGCCCGATGGAGCAAGGGGACCAAGTGAGCAAGCGGCGTCATGTGCTGGCCATCCTGCTGGGATCAGCCCTGGCAGCGGTGCCAGTCGCTGTGGGTGCGCATTCGGAGCTCGCCAAGAGTGACCCTGCCGAGGGCGCCAACCTCCAGACGGCGCCGAACGAGGTGGTCCTCACGTTCAGCGCGGAGCTCGATCCGGCCGGCAGCGGCTTCACGGTGACGGATGGCGCGGGCGCACAGGTTGGCACCGGCACGGTCGATCTCAACGTCGCCGCGCGCAACGTCCTGCGGGGCGACATCTCCATCGCGAAGCCGGGCACGTATCGCGTCTCCTGGACCTCGCTCAGCCTCGACGGCGACCAGCTCCAGGGTTCCGTCACCTTCGGCTATCGGCCCTCGTCGCCGCCGAACACCTCGATGCTCCGGGGACAGGGCACCGATCCTGTCCCGCTGAGGGCCGCCGGCATGTTGCTGCTGCTGGCGGCTTCGAACCTGCTCCTCGCACGCCGCGCCAGGCAGCGCTGACGCCGACGCGCCGCATGGGTCGCCTTGCCCTACTCGCGGTCGCTGCCCTGCTGGCGGCCTGCGTGAGCGATGCGCGCCCCGCCGACCTCCACTGTGACCAACCGACAATCAGCCTGTCCGCGCAGCTCGCCCGCGACTCGCTCGAGCCGAGCGCGTTGGGTGCCTGTCGCGGACAGCAGGTCAGCCTGACGGTGACGGTCGGCCAGGACGGGGTCCTGCACATCCACGGATACGACAAACAGTCGAAGGAGGTCCGCACCGGCGAGACGGCGACGTTCCAGTTCCTGGCCGATCAGAGCGGCCAGTTCGTGATCGAGCTGCACAGTGCCGCGCACCCGAACGGCCTGGCGCTCGGCATCTTCACTGTGTACGAGCGGTAGCGGACCGATGTGCATGCGCGCCGCTCGGGCGCTGGCCATCGCGGTCACGCTGACGCTCGCGTTGGTCGTGCCCGCGGGCGCCCACGCACTCGGACAGAGCTTCCAGCTGCCGGTCCCGCTTGGCTTTTACCTGACCGGCGCAGGCACCGCGGTCGCAGCCTCGTTCGTCGTGACCGCGCTTGTTGCTCGTCGCGCGACCGAGCGACCGTTGTACCCCCGGCTGGCCCTTCCCAAGGTCCTGGCCAGGGCCGTGCGTCCCGTGTTGGCCGGGATCGGCCTGATCTGGTGGCTCGGGGCCATCCTGGGCGGCTACCTGATCGGCGGGATCAGCAACCTGCCGGCCGTCCTCTTCTGGATCGGAATCTGGGTCGGCCTGCCCATCACGGCCGCGCTCCTCGGCAACCCCTGGCCGTCGCTGAGCCCCTTCCGCACGCTGTTCGCCATCGCGGAGCGTGGGGCGCAGCTCCTCGGCTTCAATCAGCTCGACGCGGGCCTGCGCTATCCGTCATGGCTGGCCAGGTGGCCCGCGGCGATCATCCTCTTCGGCGGCCTGTGGGCCGAGCTGGTTCTCCCCGCCTCCTACAACGCGCTGACGGTGGCCAATCTTCTTCTGGCCTATACGGTCCTGACGCTCGCCGGCATGACCTTCTTCGGCAGGGTTGCATGGCTTCGCAACGTGGAGCTGTTCGAGGTCCTGCTCGGCTGGTTCGGGCGCATCGGCCCGATCGGGCGTCGCACAGTCGCGACCGAAGTGTGCGCCGATTGCGAGGAGGGCTGCGATCCGGATCGCTGTTTTGACTGCCCGGAATGCGCGGTGGCCGCCGGGGTCGACGAACGCCGCGCCGAGCTGCGTCCGTGGTTCGCCGGCCTGGCTGAGCTCCGTTCTGCGGGCTGGTCCGATGCGGCATTCATCCTGCTCGCTCTGGCCGGAGTCAGCTTCGACGGGCTCAACGAGACGGTCGCCTGGGGCCAGGCCCTCAACCTTCTCTTTCCGCCGTTCCTCAAGACCTTCGGACCCCTGTGGGCGGTTCAGGCGGTCGGCACACTCGGCCTCGCAGGGCTCTGGCTCGCCTTCATGCTCGTCTTCTTCGTGGCTGTGGTCCTGACGCGATCACTCGGCGACGAGCGTCGACGGGTGGCGCGCCCGCTCGGCGATACGGTGGGTCTCTACGCCGCCACCCTCCTGCCGATCGCGGCCGGGTACATGATCGCCCACTATCTCACCCTGGTGGTGGCCGGCGTGCTGTGGCTCCCCGAGCTGGTCATCCATCCGGTGACATCGGTCCAGCCCAATCTCGCCTGGCTCCCGGTCAGCTTCGTCTGGTACTTGAGTGTCGGCGCCATCGTCGTCGGGCACATCGCGGCGATCGCCCTGGCGCACCGAATCGGGCTGCGCGACGCTCCTGCTCGCCCGGCCCGCGCCGGCCTGCCGCTGGTGGTGCTGATGGTCGGCTATACGGTGCTCAGCCTCTGGATCATCGCCCAGCCGATCACGATCGAGCCACCTGCCGTCCCGCCGTCTGCGTCGACGGTCACCGCGGCGACCTAGCTGCGGACCAATGCAGGAGATCAGTATCGGGCTCGCCTTCGCCGCAGGCCTTCTCAGCTTTGCCTCGCCCTGCGTTCTGGCCCTGGTGCCGGTCTACCTCGCCTTCCTCGGCGAGGCGGCCGGTGCATCAGGCGAGCGGCAGCCGGTGATCGGCCAGGCGCTCCTGTTCGTGGCCGGCTTCAGCATCGTCTTCGTCCTGCTTGGGGCGTCCCTCGGGCTGGTCGGCGGCACGCTCTTCCGAGTTGACGAGGTGCGGCAACTGGCCGGCATTGTCGTGGTCGCGCTGGGCCTGATCACGACAGGCGTCTTTGGTCCGATCCTGGATCGACTGCGGGTGCCGGTCTCGACCGATCTCCTCCCGGCAGGGCGCTCGACGCGCTCACTGGCACTCGGCGCCCTGGTCGGGGTCGGCTGGACACCGTGCATCGGCGCGGTGCTGGGCGGCATTTTCATGATGGGCGCCTCATCGCAGCAGGCGCTGGTCGCGACGGTGCTGCTGATCGCCTATTCAGCCGGTCTGGCGATCCCCTTCCTGGCGGCCGCTGTCGCGCTCCCCCGCCTGCGTCCGCTGATGAATGCATTGCGACGCGGGTATCGGTATGTGGCGATCGTCTCTGGGCTGTTCATCGTGGCGATCGGCGTGCTGATCCTGACGAACGCGTTCGCACGCATGGCGAGTTTCTTCACCCCGCTCTAGACCCGCGTCAGCCGGCCTCTCCTGCAACCCGACGATATCGGCTTCGATGTGCGGGTACCTGCCGTGGTGCCCCCGGAGGGATTCGAACCCCCGACGCCCGCCTTAGGACGGCGGCGCTCTATCCACTGAGCTACGGGGGCGGCGCCGGCCGCATCCTACCGTATCATCGGCTGCGTGCCGAGCCAGCCGCGCGTCATCCTCTATGCCCGGCCTGGCTGCCACCTCTGCGAAGAGGTTGGCGTCTCTCTCGACGACATACTGGGACCCGACAGCTACGCGACCGTGGATATCGAGCGCGACGACGAGCTACTGGCGCGCTACGGCCACCGCATCCCGGTGATCGCTGTCGACGGGATCGACCGCTTGGAGGCGCCGATCGCCGGTCCCGATCTGCGCGGCCTCATCCGCGGCCTGAACGCCCACTAGACCGATGCCGTCGACGCGCCGGCCCCGGCGCGGCAGCCTGGTCTCGGCAGGACTGATCATCGCGATCGGGCTGGGTCTCGCCGTCCTGGCCTTCTGGCCCCTCGGGGTGCGTCCACGGGCGCTCGTGGACTCACCGCTTATCGGCAAGCCGGCCCCGGCCATCGCGGGCGAGGACCTCGACGGACGCCATTGGACCCTGGCCGATGGCCGCGGTCGGCTGGTGTGGGTCAACTTCTGGGCCACCAACTGTGAGCCGTGCCGCACGGAGATGCCCGCCATGCAGCGCCTGGCGGAGGAGCATCCGGACGATCTGCTGATCCTTGGCGTGGATTGGGGCGAGGGTCGGGACGCGGCGGCCGGCTTCGCCGCGCGTTACGGCATTCACTACCCGATCGTGCTCGATCCACGCCTGGAGAACTACTACCGTTGGGCCACCCGGGACGGGCTGCCGCGCCATTACTTCATCGACGCGCATGGAACGGTCGTGCGTGAGGTGATTGGTCCGCTCGACCCGGCGACGATGGTCACCATCCTCGACCAGCTGCTCGGCTAGCCCGCCCAGGTCTGACGCCTGGCGAGGGGGACCACGAAACGGAGCGCGGTCCAGGTGGCGTCGATGGCGCAGCTCTTGTTGTCGACGAGCCCTGCGTCGAGCCCGAGCCGCTGGATCGACGCGAAGGTCAGATCGGTCGCAACGCCGGACGTCTGCTTCGGGTACGCCAGCCAGAGCCCGCCGTCGACCGCAAGCGATGGCAGGGCCGCGCCGAAGCGCTCCGCAAGGTCCGCGCCGCGCGTCGCGAACAGGACGATCACGTCCGAGCGCGGTCCAGCGCCGGCCACCAGTCGGGCGCCGCGCGGCAACGAGCCCAGCAGGTCGACAAACTCGGCAGGGGCGCCAACCACCGCGACGCGCGCCCCGGGACGGATCCCAAGCTTGCGCGACAGCGGCGCCGCGGACGCGGTCAGCTGACGACCACCGATCCGTTCATTTCGCTGTGCACATCGCACTGGAAGTAGTAGGTGCCGGCCTGGAGCGCGGGCACCGAGATCTCGTCGTTCTTGTCGGGGCCGGTGATGATGTTGCCGGTGACGATCTTTTGGCCGCCTTTGCTGCGGTAGACGGCCACGTTGTGTGGCTGTCCCTCCTTGTTCGTGAACGTGATCGTGAACGCCTCACCCGCCTTCGCCTTGATCGTCCCGACGTCGAACTTGAGCTTGTCGGCGGAGACGGCAACTTTGCCCCCGCTCACGGTCGCGGTTCCCCCCGTTGTGCCAGGGCTCGACCCACCGCTGCTGCAGGCGACCATGCTCACGCATACGAGGCCGATCAGGATCAGGAAGGTGCTGCGGCGCAGCACGTCACGCAGGTCCACCAAGAGTGTGCCCTCCCGGATGCGGTCAAAGATGGCGCCTGGAATGGTACCCGACTAGGAGCCGCGCGGCCGGTAGCTGCCCTTCTCGGTGCGCTCGATCTGGATCGGCAGCTCGCCGGGATCGTGGGTGAAGTAGCACCACCAGCTCTCGGCCGCGGCCCGGGCGATCAGCGTGTTGCGCACCTCGACGGCGTCGATCGGATAGTCGTCGAAGGCGCTTGTCCAGCGCACCGGCAGCTGCCAGCGGGTCGGGATCAGGTCGCCCCAGAAGATCGCCCGCTCGTGGGGATCCTCGGCCCGTGCGCCGGCACGAGCCGAGCCGATCAGCACGGCCTGCGAGCCACGTGTATGTCCACCGGTGCGCAGCAGGTTGACGCCCTCGACCAGCTCGACCTCGCCATTCACCTCGGCGAGCTGGTTCGCGGCACGGACCGCCTCGAGCTGCTCGACCTCCATGATTCCGTGCAGCCGCAGCTCGTCGCCGTGCGCGGCTTCCGACTCGTCACGCTGCACCACGTAGCGAGCCCGCGGGAAGAGCGGCCGACCGGATCGGTCGACCATTCCGCCGGCATGGTCGTAGTGGAGGTGGCTGAGGACCACGTAGTCGATCGTCCCGGGATCGTCCCCAACCGCGCGCAGCGCTGCCGCCGGGTCGCCGCCCTCGACCCCCTTGATCTCCTGGTCGCGGTCGGTCATGCGCACGCCGGTGCCGGTCTCGACGAGGATTCGCTTCCCGGCGGCCTCGATCAGCAGCAGGTTGAGGCGCAGCTCCAGCCGGCCGCGCTCGTCCGCCTCCGTGAAACGCAACCAGAGCGGCCGCGGCACCACGCCGAAGAAGCCGCCCGCGTCGGGCCGAAACCATCCGGCGCGCACCACGCGCACCGATACGCATCCTGCGTAGAGCTGCGGCGCCGAGATCTCGTGGAGCGGGCGTGGCACCGCGCCTCCTTGCCGGTCCTGCTAGCGCAGCACCCGGCCACGCTCGAAGTCGCGATGGTACAGGCTGGCGGTCGGGTCCCGCTGGCCGCGGTACTTCGAACCGATCCGCTCGTCGCCATAGCCAATCTCGACCGGCGAGCTCAGGCGCTGGAAGCTGATCTGGCCGATCTTCATGCCGTGGTAGAGGGTGATCGGCAGGTTCGCCACGTTGGAGAGCTCGAGCGTCAGATTGCCGTCCCAGCCGGGATCGACATAGCCGGCGGTGGAATGGATCAGCAGCCCCAGCCTGCCCAGCGAGGACTTCCCCTCCAAGCGTGCGACGAGGTCGTCGGGGAGGGCCACCCGCTCAAGGGTCGAACCGAGCACGAACTCGCCGGGATGGAGGATGAACGGCTCATCGTCGGTGATCTCGACCAGCTCGGTCAGGTCGGGCTGGTCAACGCGCACGTCGATAAAGGGGTAGCGCGTGTTGCGGAAAACGCGGAAGCGCCGGTCAATGTGCAGGTCGACGCTGGACGGCTGCACGGCGTCGGGGGTGTAGGGGTCGATCACGATCCGGCCCGCCGCGATCTCGGCCCGGATGTCGCGGTCCGAGAGGATCACTCGTCGCTGCCCTGCCGCTGCCTGATGAGCCGATCCACCTCGCGCTTCAGGGTCCCGATGTCCTCGTACGAGTGATAGACCGATGCAAAGCGGATGTATGCCAGCTGGTCGATGTCGCGCAGCGCATCGGTAGCCAGTCGGCCGACCTCCTTGCTCGTGACCTCGGCATCGCCGCGCGCCCGCAGCTTGGCGTCGATCTCGTCGACCGCCTGCTCG
Organism: Chloroflexota bacterium; assembly: GCA_030854405.1. The sequence continues at coordinate 16,264 of JALYTG010000007.1, forward strand.
ACCCGCGCCAGCGTCACCGGGCGCTTTTCGAGGGCCTTCATGAGCCCCGCGCGCAGCTTGTCGCGATCGAAGTCCTGGCGCGTCCCGTCGCGCTTGAGGACCGTCAACCGCGCGCCTTCAGGGCGTTCATAGGTGGTGAACCGATACGTGCACGCCTCGCACTCGCGGCGGCGCCTGATCGTACTTCCGGCCTCCAGGTCACGCGAGTCGATGACCCGAGTTCCCTCGGCCTCACACCGTGGACAGCGCATTGATGCTCCCCGCTGCGGACTATACCAGTAGTGGTACCGCGGAGCATGTTACCACAAGATATGGGATCAACCAGCTCTCGCTACGTGCCGCGCAGGCGCGCGGAGACACTCGCCTCGGCGGGCTTGCCCGGCTCCCATGCGAGCAGGATCTCGGCGAGCTCTTGCATCCGAAGCCGGGCATGGATCAGGTTGAGGTAGCCGCGCTTGTAGTAGATGAAAGGCTCCTCGTCTTCCGGCGGCCGGTGCGGCAGGCGTGTGATCCCACAGCCGCGCTCGGCGGTGACGATGCCGCGCAGCGCCCGCTCCAGGTTGGCCTCGTACTCGACATGCAGGCCGTGCAGCTCTTCGGGCGCCAGCATCGCGCGCAGCTCGTCTGCGGCCGTGTCGAGCTCGTCCTCGGCCGCGGAGAGCCGTGACAGGGCGTCATCCACCTCGAGCTCACGCCGCCGCAGGGCGTCCACCGACTCGGCCAGGCCACCCACCACCACGTCGATTCGCTGGGTCCGTTCGAACAGCTCGTTGCGGTAGGCGGCCAGCTCCTTCCCGTGCCCGAAACGTCGACGACGCCGACCGCGCCCACCCCGGAACCAGGCGGCAGGGGTGCCCATCAGCGCGAGTGTGAGGCCAACGAACGAGCGAATGAGCATCGGTCAGCTTCCCTTCCGCGCGTGAATCTGCTCGATCAGCTTCGGCACAATCGCAAACAGGTCTCCCACCACGAAGAGGTCCGCGAACTCGCCGATCGGCGCGTCCGGATCCTTGTTGATGGCGACCACGTGCTCCGCGGTCTGCATCCCGACGCGATGCTGAATCGCGCCGGAGATCCCGCAGCCGATGTAGAGCGCTGGTTTCACCACCTTGCCAGTCTGACCGATCTGGAGCTGATACGGGACCCATCCAGCGTCCGCCGCCGCGCGGCTGGCGCCCACGGTGCCCCCGAGCGCATCGGCGAGCTGCTGCAGGAGCTCGAAGCCCGCCTCCCCACCGACGCCGCGCCCGCCGGCGACGATCACGCTCGCCTCTTCGAGGTTTGCGACCCGAGCCTCGGCCGGATGGCGCTCGACGACGCTCACGTTCGCGAAGGCGCCCTTCTCGGCCGCCGGGGATTGGATCAGCTCGGCGCTCCCGGTGTGCTCCGTCGGGCTGAAGGTGCTCGGCAGAACGAGGAGCACGGCGGGGCTCGCCACGCCCTCGGCCGGCTCGCTGGTGGTGATCACGCTGCCCTGCAGCGTGGCCTGCTCGCTGCGCACGCGGCCGTCGACCAACTCAATGGATCGCACCGGGCCAAAGGCCGGCAGATCGAGGGAACCGAGGAGCGCGGCCGCCAGGTCGCGCCCGTTCGGGGTCGCGGGGGCGAGCACGGCCAGCGGCTGCACGTCACGGACGGCAGCCACTACCGATGCCGCGAAGCTGACCGCCGGGCTCTCCTCATCGCCGAGCATGATCGCGCGATCCGCGCCATACGCGCCGAGGCCGGCGGCGTCCGCTGCTCCGGGACCGTAGGCGAGGGCGACCGCCGCCCCGCCACTCTGTTGTGACAGATCGGAGGCGCCGGTCGCCAGCTCGATCGCGCTGCGGCTCGCTGCCCCCTCCGCGTACTCGGCCAGGAAGAAGATGTCGCTCGACATCAGTCGAGCCTCCGCGCCTGCAGCCAGTCGGCGATCTTCGCGGCAGCCTCCTCGGGAGCGATCCCCTCGATTCGCTCGGTTGGCGGCTTGGCCTCGGGAGGCTGGGCGGCGATCACACGGGTCAACGCTGCGCCCCGGATGTCGGTGGCTGCGAGCCCGAGCTCGGCCAGGCCCCAGGTCTCGAGCGGCTTGCGCTTGGCGGCCATGATGCCCTTCAGGCTGGCGTAGCGCGGCTCGCCAACCTGGTCGGTGACGCTGACCACTGCTGGGAGCGGAGACTCCCAGATCTCGAAGCCCGCGGACGAGAGACGCCGAATGCGGGCCACACCGTCCTCCAGGCGCAGCTCGGAGCCGTAGGAGAGGAGCGGCAGGCCGCGCATCGCGGCCACGGCGCCGGGCACCAGCGAACCACGGGCGTCGTCCGACGCCATGCCCATCAGCGCGACCTCCGGCGCGAGCTTGTCGAGCGCGGCCGCGAGGATCCGGGCGGTCGCCCATTCGTCCGCGCCGGCGAGGGCCTCGTCGGTCACCAGGTACGCCTCGTCGCCACCCATCGCCAGGGCGCGGCGGAGTGCCTCTGCCGCCTGTTCCGGGCCCATCGACAGATAGGCGACGCTCTCGACTTTGCCGTCGTCGGCAAGCCGCAACGCCTGCTCGATGGCGTACTCGTCGAGCGGGTTGATGATCGACTCGGAGGCTGTCCGCTCGAGCCGAAGGTCGGCGCCATATCGCTTCTCCGCGGTCGTGGCGGGGACCTGTTTCATACAGACGACGATCTTCACACGCGGTCTCTGATGCTTAGCTCATGCCCCGCGCTCGGCGACGCCTGCCCGCTGCAGGAGCTGGCGCGCAATCACGAGGCGCTGGATCTGCTGGGTTCCCTCGTAGAGCTGGGTGATTTTGGCATCGCGCATCATGCGCTCGACCGGATATTCGGTGATATAGCCGTACCCGCCCATGACTTGGACGGCGTCGGTCGTCACGCGCATGGCGGTGTCGCCGGCAATCAGCTTCGCGCAGCTCGTCCAGTAGGCAGTCTCCGGGCTGCCGATCCGCGCTGCGGCGGCGTAGGTGAGCTGACGCGCGGCCTCCGTCTGCGCTGCCATGTCGGCCAGCATGAATTGGATTCCCTCGAAGTCGGTGACCCGTTGGCCGAACTGCTCTCGCTGACCGGCATGTCGAAGCGCCACGTCGGTCGCGCCCTGGGCGATTCCGACCGCCTGGGCAGCGATCCCGACGCGGGAGGCATCGAGCGCCGCCATCGCGATCTTGAAGCCGTCCCCCTCGGCGCCGAGCAGGTTGGCCGCCGGCACGTGGACGTCAGCGAAGGTGAGCTCGGCTGTCGGCGATCCCCGGATCCCCATCTTGTGCTCCACGCGCGGTGCCGCAAAGCCGGGGCTGTCGGTCTCCACGATGAACGCGCTCATCCCCTTGCGGCCGCCCGCGTCGGGATCGGTCAGAGCGAATACGGTCAGCAGGTTGGCGATGGAGCCGTGGGTGATGAAGCGCTTGCTGCCGTCGAGCACATAGTCATCTCCGTTGCGCCGCGCACGCATGCGGTTGGCTGCCACGTCGCTGCCGGCCGCCGCCTCGGTCAGGCCGAACGCGATCAGCCACTCCCCGCTCGCCAGCTTTGGGAAGTAGCGGCTCTTCTGCTCGTCGTTGCCCGCCAACAGGATCGGCAGCGCGCCGAGCTTCTGGACGAGCGGAATCAGGCTGGTCGTCGCGTCAATGCGCGCGAGCTCCTCCGCCACCAGGGCTTGGCCGATCCCGTCGAGATTGGTCCCGCCGTGCTCCTCGGGAAAGCAGATGCCCAGCAGGTCCTGCTTGGCGAGGAGCTCCTTGAGGTCCCACGGGAACTCGGCAGTGGCGTCGATCTCCGCCGCCCGCGGCGCGACCCGTTCCTCGGCCAGCTCGCGCACCATGGCACGCAGCTCAAGATGCTCTGCGCTCAGCAGGTAGGTCACGCGGCATCCTCATGCACCGGGCCGGGGACTTGCGAGTCTAGTGCATCCCGGTCAGCCGACGGGGCCGAGGACCTCGACCTGGCCTCCGTTGAGCCGCGCCTCGTAGCGCACCTGCCGGGTATTCGCGGGCCCGTGCAGCACGCGTCCATCGGCGACACGGAAATACGAGGCGTGCCACGGGCAGACGATTGCGTCGCCGAGCAGCTCTCCTTCGGAGAGCGGGCCTCCGGCGTGCGAGCAGTTCTCCTTGAGCGCGTGGACCAGCTCCCCGCGGCGCACCAGCACCAGGGCCGTCGCCCCCAGCATCGCCTTCGTCGGCTTCCCCTCCGCCAGCTCGGCGGCGGGCAGGATCGCGGTGAACTCCTTCGCGCGCTTGCCCCTCGCGAAAGCATTGTGATTGACCATGTAGCCGTACTTGAAGACGACGTGGCCGCCGACATAGGCGCCGAGCGAGATGACCAGGTAGGCCACGATCGCAAGGAATCGGCTCCCATCCAGAGAGCCGCCAATCCGCATCACGAGCGCGACGAGGTAGACGACGATGGCGATCGTGTTGATGGTGCCGTGGAGGACGGTGATGTTGCGCTCGTCGCCGGTGGCCGTGTCCTTGTAGTCGGTCAGCCCGCTCAGGACGGCAGAGAGGCCTGCCAGGGTGCTGAGCCCCAGGATGATGATCCCGGCCGGCTCCACGTCGACATGCAGGACCAAGCCGAGAAGGTCGAGAACGATCAGCATCGTGTAGCCCCCGACCACCACGTCGACGAGCACGGCGTGCAGTGGATGGCCCAGCCAAGAGCCGTTCAGGAAGTCCTGCAGCAGCTTCCCGGGGGCGCCGAGCGCTCCGTAGAAGCCTTTCAGCACGTTCGCCAGGCCGTCTCCAAAGCCTGACAGACCCCGGGAGTATCGCTCGATCATGCCCTCGCCTCCTCGCGCGCTCTTTCATACCCCCAGGAGGTGACAGGGGGCAAGCAGATTTACGGGCGCGTCAGCCGGCCAGCTCCTTTGCAAAGCCCGCGAAGACCTCGATATGCCGATCAACCTCGGCCTCGGTGTGCTGCACCGAGAGGGTCCACTGGTCATCCGGACCGGGCGGCAGCAGGATGCCGCGATTCACGAGATAGAAGAAGAAGGCGGTCCATAGCTCGCTGTCGAGGCCGATGAAGTCTCGGTAGTTCGTCACGCGCTCCGGCGTGAACATCAGGCAGCCCTTCGGGCCGACGTTCAGCGCGTAGCCGGGCAGCTCGAACTCGTCGAGGATTGCCTGGCATCCGCTGGTCAACCGTTCGGCGAGTCGATGCAGCGCCGGGTAGACGTCGCGGGTCAGCACCTGCGTCAACGTCGCGAGCGCCGCGGCCATGACCAGCGGGTTGCCGTTGAAGGTGCCGAGATGTGCGACGCGGCTCGCGCCGCCCGGCATCGTGGTCGCCTCGGTGCCCGTTCCGAAGGCGCCGCCGCGTGCTGTGCTCGGGCTGCCATCGAGCGTCTCGATCACCCGCATCACCTCTCGTCGTCCCCCGAACGCGCCAACCGGCACGCCACCCCCGATGCTCTTGGCCAGGCAGAAGAGGTCGGGCTGCACGTTGAAATGCTCGAACGCGCCGCCGTAGGCGATCACCACGCCGGTCTTCACCTCGTCGAAGATGAGCACCGCGCCGTGCTCGGTCGCGAGCTCGCGGACGCGCTCCAGGTAGCCGGGCAGCGGCGGCACGACACCGATGTTGAACTGCACCGGCTCGATCAGGATCGCCGCCACCTGGTCGCGATGCGTGTCGAGGATCGCCTCGAGGGCCTCGGGCTGGTTGAAGGGCGCGACCACCGTCTCCGCCAGGCGGCTCAACGGGATCCCGCCGCTGGCTGGCACGCTGTTGGGGGCGTAGGGCTCGCCCATCGCCTCTCGCGGCGGCTGGATGCTGACCAGCACATCGTCGTGGTGGCCGTGGTAGCCACCTTCGAACTTCACGATCTTCTCGCGCCCGGTGTAGCCGCGGGCCACGCGAATGGCGTCCATGGTCGCTTCGGTGCCGGAGTTGCTGAAGCGCACGAAGTCGGCGCCGAAGCGCAGCTTGATCTCCTCCGCCAGCGCGATGCTCTCCTCGACGGGGAACGTGTAGCAGGTGCCGTTCGCGACCCGCCGTTGGAGCGCCGCGGCGACCGCCGGGTGAGAGTGGCCGGCAGCCAGGACCCCGAAGGCCATGTCGAAGTCGACGTACTCGTTGCCGTCAACGTCCGTGATGCGCGAACCGAGCGCATCGGTCATGAAGAGGGGGTACGGGTCGTACGCCTGGAATGAGCTGGCGACGCCGAGCGGCATGGCGCGTCGGGCTCGCTCCATCAGCGCCGCGCTGCGCGTGCTGCGACGACGATAGTCCGCCTCTTCGCGCTCACCGATCTGCCTGAGCCGGTCCCGATCTACGGCGCGCGCTCGCAAGGTGGTCATACGATGCCTCCTAGCGGGCGCCCCACTGGTAGCTCTCCTTCACGAAGCGGAGCTCGACCAGTGTCTCTGTCGAATGAATCCCGCCGATGCGCGCGAACTCCTCCGTGAGGACGCGCAGCAGGTGCTCGTTGTCGGTGCACACTACCTCGCAGATCATGTCGTAGCGCCCCGCCGTGATCACCAGGTAGGTGACCTCCTCCAATCCGGCAATCCGCTCCGCGATCTCCTCGAGCTTCCCTGCCTCCACCTTCAGGCCGATGAAGGCCGGCTGCTGGAAGCCCATGGCGAGCGGATCTGTGACGCCAACCACCTGCACCACGCCTCGACCGATCAGCCGCTCCGCGCGCTGCCGAACGGTCGCCTCGGGCACCTTCAGCTCCCGCCCGATCTGTGCGTAAGGCCGGCGCCCGTCCTGCTGCAGGCACTTGATGATCGCCTTGTCGAGGTCGTCGAGCACCGAGCGTCGACCATTGGTCGGCAGAGATCGCATGCCAGCCATGCACCAAAGAGTAGGCATCTCGCCCTGCTTGGTCAAGTTTCCGCAACGCACGGGGGCTTGCATTGCGGTTTCCGCGAATTCTTGCGGTTTCCGTGACCTGCGCCCTCACGACGTCGCCACCTCGCCGGACACGGCGTCGCGGTTCCAGGCACCGGTCGAATCCGCGAGCAGCTCCGCGACGTCGCGCACCTCGACGTCCGTGCGCGCCAGGTCGGTCGTGCCGTCGCGCAGCATGATCAGGCAGAAGGGGCAGGCGGTGACGATGCCGTCCGGCTCCAGGGCAAGCGCCTGCTCCGTGCGCTTGTGGTTGACGCGCTTCCCCTCGCGCTCCTCCATCCACATCCGTGCGCCGCCGGCGCCGCAGCACAGGCCGCGATCGTGGTGCAGCTCCATCTCGATCACCTGCTGCCCCGGCACCGCCTCCACGACCCGTCGACCCTCCTCGTAGATCTTGTTGTAGCGGCCCAGATAGCAGGCGTCGTGGTACGCCAGGGCTGCGGGGCGGTGCTCGCCCGGGACCAGCCGGCCGGTGGCGACAAGATGATCGAGCAGCTGGGTGTGGTGGATCACCTCGATGCCAGCCAGGCCGAACTGCGGATACTCATTGCGGATCGTGTTGAAGCAATGAGGGCAGGTGGCGACGATCGTGGAGACGCCATGGTCTCGGTGGGCCGTAGAGAGAGTCGCAACGTTCTCCTCGGCCAGCATCTGGTAGAGGTACTCGTTCCCTGCACGGCGCGCCGGGTCGCCCGAGCAGGTCTCGCCCGGTCCGAGGACCGCGAACGGCACCTGGGCCTGATTGAGCAGCTGCGCCATGGCCCGGACCACCTTCCGATTGCGATCGTCGAACGCTCCGGCACAGCCGACCCAGTAGAGGATCGGGCCGAAGGTCCGCCGTCCCTCGCGGTAAATGGCTCGCGCTCCCCCGCTATCGTGGGCCATGCGAGCGGCCTGCCGGTCGTGCTGGCCCAGCACGGGCACGTCCAGTCCCTTGGCCCAGTCGAGTCGCGAGCTCCGCGGCTGGCCCCAGGGATTGCCGGCCGTCTCCATGTTGCGGAACGCGACATTGAGCTCTTTCGGAAACCGGCTCTCCTCCAGCACCAGGTTGCGACGGATCTCGACGATGCTGTCGACATGCTCGATCAGCACCGGGCAACCCTCGACGCACCAGCCGCAGGTGGTGCACTGCCAGACCGACTCCTCCGGGATCGCGTTATCGACCAGGGGCAGTGCCAGCGCTTCGCGCGCGCGCTCGTCGGCGAGACCGAGCGCATGGTCCGATGCCTCGGCACCGTCGCGGGCGCCGCCCTTCGCCGCCCGCTGGGCACTGGCGGCAGCCGCGATCGCCGTCTCGGCCATCGAGATCTGGTCACGCAGCCCCTCCATGAAGTGCTTCGGGCTGAGCGACTTGCCGGTCATCGAGGCGGGACAGAACTCCATGCAGCGCCCGCATTCCGTGCAGGAGAGACCGTCGAGCAGGTGACGCCAGGTCAGGTCCTTGAGCGTCTTGGCGCCAAAAACGGGCTCCTGCCCGTCGACCGACTCCAGCTCGAGGTCCATCTTGCGCAGCGCCCCACGCGGCTCGAGGTTGCGGAAGTAGACGTTCGGCTCGCTGGTGAAGATGTGGAGATGCTTGCTGTGCGGGAGGTGGGCGGCGAACCAGAGGACGAAACCGATGTGCGCCCAGGCGAAGATCGCGAAGCCCGCGTGTGCCTGCGCGGCAAGCGGAGCCAGGGCACCGCTCAGGGGGCCGGCCAGGAGGGCGAGCGCGCGGCTCGCGCGGTCCGGCTCGAGCAGATACGCGAACGCGTCAGCCAGCAGCTCGGTAACCACCACCCCTGCGATCAGGGCAAGGATCACGAAGGCGTCGCGGCTCAGGGCCAGGCGGGTCGGCCGGATCACGATACGCCGATAGCCGGCGTAGGCGATCGAGGCCAGCACCAGCCCGATGAACATGTTCGCGACCAGGATCGCGAGATTCCACAGCAGCCCACCGAGTGGCCAGCCGAGGATCGCCTCGACGAGGCCGTTGGTCATGTAATTGCCGGTCGTCGCCAGCAGCACCACGAAGCCCCAGAAAATGAAGAAGTGCATGAGCCCCGGGCCGCGATCGCGCAGCAGGCGCTGCTGTCCGAACACGAACACGCCCAACCCCTTGAGCCGCTCCCATGGCTGGTCGGTCCGCTCCAGCGGCCGTCCTGCGCGCAGGACGGCGAGGTGCGGCGCCAGCCGCAGCCAGAAGAGATAGACGGCGACCGCGACCGGCACGACGATCAGCGGGTAAAGCGGGATCGGTGGCATGCGCGGCCCATCCTAGCGGCGCACGAAGGCCCGCGGCCGCGGGCCGCGCCGGTGCCCGGTGGTCAGTGATCGGCGCCGCCGAGCTGATCGATCGCGTGGCGCAAGACCGGAAGGACCGCCTCCAGTGACTCGAGGGCGCCCTTCGGTGAGCCGGGAAGGTTCACGATCAGCGTTCGGCCGCGAGCGCCCACCAGCCCGCGTGAGAGGGACGCCATCGGCGTGCTGGCCAGGCCCGCGCTGCGCATCTGCTCGGCCATGCCCGGCACCTCGCGGTCGATCACGCGGCGGGTCGCCGCCGGCGTCACGTCCAAGGGGGTGAGGCCGGTGCCGCCGGTCGTCACGATGAGCCGATGCCCCTCGTCCGCGAGCAAGGCCAACATTGCGGCGATCTGCTCCTCGTCATCAGGCACGATCGCGGGCGTCGGCATTACGCTGAAGCCCGCACCGACGAGGGCGGCCAGCAACGCAGGCCCGCTCGCGTCCTCGCGCTCCCCCGCCGCCGATCGGTTCGAGATCGTCATGACCGCCGCCTCGTGCGCCGCGGTCGCAGCCGTCGCAGGATAGGCCCCGCCGCGGCCCCCTTCCTTTTCGAGCAGCTCGATGCGCTCGATCACGACGTCACGCTGCAGCGCCTTGGACATGTCGTACAGGGTCAGGGCCGCGACGCTGGCGGCCGTGAGGGCCTCCATCTCGACGCCGGTACGAGCCGTCGCCGCCACCATGGCGCGGATCGTCACCAACCCGGCGTCCCGGTCGGCGCTCAGCTCCACCTCGACATGGTCGAGCGGCAGCGGATGGCAGAGCGGGATCAGCTCGGCCGTGCGCTTGGCGGCCCCGATTCCGGCGAGGCGGGCTACCACGAAAGCGTCGCCCTTCGGCCCGCCGCCGTCCAGCAGGGTGACGAGCACGTCCGAGCGCATCCGCACGATCGCCTGCGCCACCGCCCGGCGAGCGCTGACCGGCTTCGCGCTGACGTCGACCATGCGTGGTGCGCCGTCCGGCCCGAGGTGAGAGGGGTTCACGAGAGCGTCCCCGTCACGATTGCCGCGTAGTCGCGTCCGGGCTCGGCGGCAGGCTCGCCATCGGGAACGATGAGCAGCGCATTCGCATCGGCCAGCGGGCGCAGCTGGGACGATGCCTGGCCACCGGCCGGAGCCGCCACGAAGCCCGCATCGGTCGAGCAGAGGCGCACGCGCAGGTAGGCGCGCCGCCGAGGATCGTTGGCGATCCGGGACTCGACGCGCGCCGAGACGCGGGTCCGGCCGTCACCTTCCAGGCCGAGCATCGCCCGGATCAGCGGCCGGGCGAAGAGCTCGAAGGTCACGAGAGCGCTGACCGGGTTGCCGGGCAGGCCGATCACCGGCTTACCGACCATAGCGCCGAACGCGAGCGGCTTGCCGGGCTGCACCGCGACGCGCCAGAAGTCCAACGAGCCGAGCCGCTCGATCACAGCCCGAACATGGTCGTGGCGACCCACACTCACGCCGCCGGAGACGACCAGGAGGTCAGCACCCGCGGTGCCCGTGCGGAGCCGGGCCTCGATCTCCGCCGGGTCATCTGTCGCCCGATCGACGACGCGCGGCTCGGCGCCCGCCTCCTCCGCCGCCGCAGCCAGGGCGATGGTGTTGGCGTCGTAGATCTGCCCTGCCTCCAGCGGCGAGCCAGGGGACACCAGCTCATCGCCGGTCGACAGGATCGCGACCACCGGCCGGCGCCGCGTGAGGACCGACTCCATCCCGAGCGAGGCGAGGACTGCAAGGCCAGCCGGCGTCAGCGGACCATCCAGCCGCACCCCCTCGCCCGCCCTGGTGTCGTGCCCGGCCGCGCGCACGAAGGCACCGGCCACGGCCGCGGGCAGCCGAACGACGCCGGCGCTCTCGGTTGCGTCCTCGACGGGGACGACGGTGTCGGCACCGGGCGGCATCGGCGCCCCGGTCATGATGCGGACGGCACTGCCGGGCCCCACCTTCGGCAGCGAGCCGGAGCCAGCGCGCACCTCGCCGACCAACCTCAGATCACCCGGCAGGTCACGGGCGCGGGCGGCGAAGCCGTCCATCGAGGAGTTGGCAAACGGTGGCACGTCGATCGTGGCATGGACCAGCGGATCTGCCAGCACCCTGCGCAGGCATCGTAGGAGCGGAACCGACTCAGATTCGGTCAGTTGTGCGCTGGCCAGGATCCGGAGCAGAGCCTCCTCGACGGTCAGCATCGGTCGTCGGCGTCAGACGCCAAGCTTCAGCCGGGTGTCGATGAGGCGCAGAATGCCGACCCGGGTGAGCAAGCCGACCGGGTTGCGCCCCTCCTCGACCACCGGCAGCTGGCCGACCTCGCGTTCCTGGAGCAGCTTCAGCGCGCTGTCGAGCGGCTGGTCGGGTGTGACGAGAGCCAGGTCGGCGAACCGGGTCATGATGTCGGTCACGCGCGCGTTCTCCCATTGCTCGCGAGGCATGCGACGAACGTCCGAGAGGGTCACGATGCCGGCAAGTCCGCCGTCGTCGTACCGAACCAGAAAGGATCGATCCTCCCCGCGCAGCATCCGCTCGCCGACCAGCTCCGCCACCGACTCGTTGGGCGAGACCGCCGCCGGCGAGGCGTCCATCACGTCGCGAACCTTGACCCCGCGCAGCGTCCCCTCGATCCCTGCCTCGCGCGCGGTGGCCTGGGCGGCATTGGTCAGAAACCAGCCGATCAGCGCCAGCCAGATCCCGCCGGCTACGTTGCCCGACAGGGACATGAAGACGCCGCCGAGGATCAGCCCCCACCCGAAGAAGCGGCCGACCGCCGCGGCCAGCCGGGTCGCCACCAGTCGCTCGCCACGCAGGCGCCAGAGGAGCGCGCGCAGAATGCGGCCGCCATCCATCGGAAAGCCGGGGAGCAGGTTGAACGCGCCGAGCGCCAGATTGATGCCTCCCAGCCACCCGAGCAGCGCCCCCACCTGCGGTTGAACGACCAGCAGGTCGCCGGCCAGCAGCGCACCGCCGAGGACCAGGCTGGTAAGTGGGCCCACCACCGCGATCAGCGCCTCGTCGCGCGGTCGAGCGGCCTCGCCGCCGAGCTGCGTCGCGCCACCGAAGATGAAGAGTGTGATCCCATCGACCGCCAGGCCAAAACGACGCGCCACCAGGGCGTGTGACATCTCGTGCGCAAGGACGGAGGCAAAGAAGAGCAGCGCTGTGGCACCTCCGACGATCCAATACTCCTGCTGCCGCCAGCCCGGAAAGCTCTCGGGAAATTGGCCCGCCGCCAGCGAATAGGTGACCAGCAGGGCGATCACCAGCCAGCTCGGATGGATCGACACCGCGACCCCCGCCACACGCCCGATCCGCCACCCGCTGCCCATCTGCCGGAGTGTAGCCGAGAGGCCCCCGGGCGGCCGTTTCATGCCTTTCGGCCCGCGGGGCCAGGAGGATCCGCGCTCAGGGATCGCGTTCTCGCATGAGGCGCCAGCCCAGCAGCCCGGCCAGCAACGCCGCCATGACGATCGTGGCGCCCGCCACCAGCGATGACTCGAACCAGAAGCCTTCGGGGAAGAGCTTGATCAGCTTCGAATCGGGCCCGAAGAGGTATGTCCCCTGCGCGAAGAAGAGCCTGTGGAAGGCGAGGAAGGCCGGCTCGAAGGCGACCGCGAAGATGATCGCCAGCACGACCGCGACCGCGCCGATGGCTGCCCCGGCGAGGACCAGCAGTCGGCCACGGCGCCGCCCCTCCCGAAGCCAGGCGCGGCTCATCGCGAACAGCACGACCGCTGCCCCAAGGATCGCAACAAGGAGCCGGACGAGGCCGCTCACATCCCGCATGTGGGAACGCTCCATGGCATCGAGCAGTGGCTGGCGTCCGTCGAGCGAGACGTCGAAATCGCCGTGAGTGACGAGGTCGAGCAGAATCGCGCCCGTCACGTGATCGACCGCGGCCTGGTCAACCGCGAGCGCCGGCGCCACGTCGTTGCGCCTCTGCTCGAACGACACGAACCACGGGTTGAAGAGGAGGAGCGGGCCAGCCAGGGCGATGATCATCGCGGCCGCCACCGCGAACACAAATCCGACCAGGCGGGGTGCCCGGCTCATGCGCTCCGCGCGGGGTCGGTCAGAAGGCCCGGCCGGCCAGCCGACTGCTGCCGATCACCATGGAGAGCACCAGGCCTACCAGCGATATCACAATCGATCCCAGCAGGGCGGCAAGAAAGCCGCCTACCGCGAAGCCGAGATTCAGCTCTTTCGAGACCGCGCCGGTCAAGAGCAGCATGAGCGCGTTGATGACGAGCAGAAAGAGGCCGAACGTGATCAGCGTCAGGGGCAGGGTCAGGATGCGGAGGATGGGCCGCAGGAACGTGTTCACCAGGCTGAAGATGGCAGCCACGACCAGCAGCTTCCACCACTCCCCGGTGAAGGTCAAGCCGGGCACGATCCGGACCGCGACGTAGATCGCCGCGGCGTTGACCGCGATCTGGATGAGCCGATTCACCCCGGTAGCCTAGCAGCAACCGAGGGATCGACCACTCGAGCGCGCGGCGACTAAATCCTGATGACGCCAAGCAGCCAGAGGATGAGCACCACCACCAGAATTGTCCCGATAAGGCCGAGCCCGCGCATCGTTTCTCCTTCAGCGATTGCGCCAGCGACCGCAGGAACGGTGCCAGTCAGGCAGAGGCCTGATCTGCGGGCAAGCGGCGCCCGCGGACCCAGGCGCCCCGCACCATGGCCGGATGCGGTCGGAAGATGAGACGGCCCATGAGCTCCGAGGGCTCGCTCGCCTCGATGCCGGGGAGCGGCGCAGTGAGCTCGGGATCGACGAGGATCAGATCCGCGTCCTTGCCGGTCTCGATCGAGCCGATCTCGTCCTGAAGCCCCAGCGCGGTGGCCCCCGCGAGCGTCGCCAGCCTGAGCCAGCCGAGCGGGTCGCGCCCCGGCCGGCGCGGCCCGATCGGCCCAAGAACATTCTGGGTGTACGCACCCGCGCGCATGACCCCGAAGAGCGACAGCTCGGGCCCGCCCGCCACGTCTGAGCCGAGCCCGACGCTGACCCCCTCATCGAGGTAATGGGCGAGCGGCATGTTGCCGCTCCCCAGGAAGAGGTTCGAGGCGGGACAGTGAGCCACGTGGGAGCCACTCTCGGCGAGACGCGCGATCTCGCGCTGTGAGAGGTGGATTGCGTGGGCAAGGATCGTGCGCGCACCCAGCCCGCCAGCCAGGTCATACACGTCGAGATAGTCGCGCGCGGCAGGGAAGAGACGACGCACCTCCCCCACCTCGCCGCCGTCCTCGGAGAGATGCGTCTGCCAGTACGCCCCCGTCTCGGCGGCCAGGCGCGCCGACTCACTCAGGAGCTCCGCGGTACAGCTCACCGCGAAGCGCGGCGTGAAGGCGTAGCGCAGGCGCCCGGCGTCTCGACCGTGCCAGCGAGCGCAGAGCTCGGCCGACTGGCGGAGGCTCAGCGCGAGTATCTCGCCGGGCGCGATCGCCTCGTCGTAGGTGAGTCGATCCATCATCACCTTGCCGATCACGGCGCGGATGCCGTGCGCCTCCGCCGCTTCGAAGCAGGCGTCCAGGCTGTCTGGCCACAGC
>JALYTG010000062.1 GCA_030854405.1 Chloroflexota bacterium
GTACAGGATCGCCTCGCCGGCGCGGTCGAGGGTCGAGTCGAGGAAGCCGCCGAAGGCAGTTCCCCCGCCGCGCGCCCGTGCCAGTGCGCCGTCGACCGCGTCGAGCAGGGAACCGACCGTCAGGATGGCCGCGCCGACCAGGAGCGCCTGGGAGGCGATCAGGGTCGCCGCCAGCAGCGTCAGCAGCAGGCCGATCACGGTCACCATATTGGGAGTCAGCCGGAGCCTGAGCGCCAGGCGCACCACCGGATCGAGCAGCGCGCGCCCGGCCTGTTTGAGCCAAGACGGCACCAGCGACCCGCGCGCGAGGTCGGGCGCATGCTGGGGGCTAGCCGACATCGGGAACCTCGTCGCGGCTCGCTGCGTCCGCTCGGCCGATGCCGGAGGTGCCGGCCACCAGCCTCGCCTCGGCGGAGTGGAGCTCCTCGAACGCGGCAAGCCGCAGACGACAGATCGTCTCGCGGCCGTGACGCGTGGTGTCGATCAGAGCCGCCAGCCGGAGAATGCGAAGATGCCAGCTGATGAGCGGCTGCGAGAGGCTGACGCGTGCCGAGAGCTCGTTCACCGGCATCGGACCCACTTCGGCCAGCAGGGCGATCACGCGGAGCCGGGTCTCGTCGCCAAGCGCGCGATACAGGGTGCGCAGGCGTCGCAGATCATGCTCGCCGGGGGTCTCGGGATAAGGCGTCATAGAAATGTTTCTTTATCAAACACGACTTTATATAAGCGTTCGCTTATGATATGGCCAGGTCCGGCGGGCGTCAAGACCCGTGCTAGGATCGTTGGCCGTCCATGGGGATCCTGCCGGTGAGGAGCTCGACGCCCGAGGCGCTCTGGTCTGCGAGATCGGTGCGCGTCCTGCGTCCGGCTGCGGTGACCTGCCAGGACCTGCACCGTCGCCCGCTGCTCGACGGTTTCTCGCTGCGCGTGCCAGTCGGCGATCGCCTGCTCCTTGTCGCTCACCCGGACGCCAGCGCCTCACTGCTGCTCCGCGCG
Source organism: Chloroflexota bacterium (assembly GCA_030854405.1). Next base: position 997 of record JALYTG010000062.1, read on the forward strand.
CTGGCCGGCCTGGCTCGCGTGCGCGGACGGATCAAGATGGCCGGCATGAGCGACCCATCGCGGGCGGGATGGGCGCGACGGGTCGCATATCTCGGAGCCGACCCGGGCCTCTATGCCTGGATGTCACCGCGCGAGGCGCTCGAGCTTGCGGCGCGCCTGGCGCAGCTGCCGCACCACGAGGCTGCGCGCCGCACCGACGCGGCCGTCGACCACTACGGTCTGGCCGCCTCCTTCGAGCGACCGATGGTCCACGGCGGCCCTGGCCTGATGCAGCGCGTCGGCCTGGCGACGTCGTTGCTCGGCGATCCGGAGGTCCTGCTCCTCGATGAGCCGCTGCGAGCGCTCGATCCCGACGAGCGAGCAAGGCTGCTGAAGATTCCCGGCAGCCGCCGGACGGTGATCATGGCGAGCCGCTATCCCGCCACTGAAGAGGGGATCTGCACCGGGGTCGTCTTCATTCGTGCCGGGAGGCTGGCGTTCGCGGGACCACTCTCCCGGCTGCATGCGCGCGGCCTGCCGCTGAGCTTGCGAGGAATCGAGATGCTCGCCGCAGCGACAGGCGGAGTCGCCGGGTGAGCCTCGTCTCGGCGGTCACCTGGCTGGCCTTGCGCGAGCTGTGGATCAGCTTCCGCCTGATCGTGGTGATCGCGCTCTTCCTGCTGGCCGGGGCCCTCGTGGCGCTGCAGCCCGGCGTGGGGCTGCAGGAGCCGGCCGGCTGGTACGCGATCGGGCTAGCAGTCGCCAGCATTGCCGCCGGCGTGATGACGGCGGACACACTCGCCGGCGAGCGAAGGCGCGGGACCGCGGCCTGGCTCGCTTCGCGCGCGGTCCCTCGAGTCACGCTCCTGGTCGGCTGGTTCCTCGCGCTGCTGGCAGCCGGCATGGTCGGGCTCGTGCCGGGCGCCGCGCTCGCCTGGCTCAGCATCCTGCCCGCTGTGCCGTCCCTCGATCCTTCACGCTTCGCCATCGTGGTGCTGGCGGTCGGCAGCGGCGCCCAGGCTGCTCTGGCGCTGGGAATGCTGGCCGGCGCGCTTGTGCCACCACGCCGGGCGGCCCTGCTCACCCTCTCGCTGTGCGCGATGGTCGCGGCCGGGGCGCTGGCGATGCCCGCAGCCCGCAGCCTCACGCCGACCAGCGGCTACTTCCTCCTCGCCGAGATTTCGACGGAATGGCCATTGGGCCACGCGCTGCAGGCGATCGGCATCGGCCTGGCGAGCGCGGCGATCCTTCTGGGCGCCGCCGGCCTGGCGCTGGAGCGGGCCGATCTGTGAGCCATATCCGCTGGGAGGACGCCTCGGTCCGGATGCATCCGGTGGCTGCCTGGGCGGCTCTCCTGACGGCCTCCCTTGGCGTGCTGCTGGGCGGTGCCGAGCTGATGGTGGTGGCGATCGCGCTGCCGGCGATCGTCTCCGACTTTGGCGGCTGGGGCGACCTCGCCCGCGCGTCGTGGATCATCAACGCGTACCTGCTCGCCTATCTCGTGGCCATGCCGCTCGCGGGCCGGGCGGCCGACCTGTGGGGCGCGCGCCGCCTGTACGTGATCGCCCTGCTCCTGTTCGCGCTCGGAAGTCTGGGCGCGGGGCTCGCCCGATTCGCCGGGCCCGAGCGAGGCCTCGACTGGTTGATCGCGGCGCGCGTGGTGCAGGGCTTCGGCGGTGGCGCGCTCGTCCCGCTCTCGATGGCGCTGGCCAGCCATCTCTTTGCCGGTCGGGCCCGCGCCGTCGCGCTCGGCATCGAGGGAGCTGCCATCTTCGTGGGAATGGCGATTGGCCCCGTCTACGGCGCGTGGGTTCTCCTCAACCTCGACCTGCCGCTTCCCGGCGTCGACCTCGCGACCTGGCAATGGATCTTTTTCCTGAACGTGCCGATTGCGATCATCACCATGGTGCTCATCTACGTCGTCGCTGGCGGGATCGAAACGCCGCGCCTCGCGGCCCGGCTCGACCTCGGCGGTGCGGCGCTTCTCTCGATCGCCCTCGTCGCAGGGGTAGGCGCAGTAACCCTCTCCGGTGTCCGCGGCTGGGCAGATCCGCTGATCATCGGCGGTCTGGCGGCCGCGGTCGCGGTGGCCGTGCTGTTCATCAGCCTCGAGCTGCGGATGCGCGCGCCGATCCTCGACCCGCGGCTCTTCACCCGCCCCGGCTTCTCGGCCGCGAACGCAGTCAGCTTGCTCACCGGCTACACGCTGGCGACCGCGATCATCGGTGGTCCTGTCTTCGTCAACCGGGTGCTTGGTGGCGGGACCGCCGAGGCGGCGGCCGCGCTCACGGCATTGACGCTGGCAATCGCCGGTGGGGCAGTGCTTGGCGGGGCTCTGACCGCCCTTGTTGGCGAGCGGCTGGTCACGGTCGGAGGCGTGCTGCTCACCGTCGGCGCCCTGATCAGCACGCTCAGCTGGGGAGTCGACACGGACACGGTCCGCCTGGTGCGAGACCTGGCGCTCTTCGGCGCGGGCTTCGGCCTCACCGTCTCGCCGCGCGCCAGCGCCGCCGTGGAGGCGGCCGGCAGATCGGCCTACGGCGTGGCGAGCGCCATGCTCCAGATCAGCCGCACCCTCGGAATGAGCGTTGGGCTGGCGCTGCTGACGAGCATCGGCCAGAACCGGATCGACGAGCTGAGCGCGCTGGTCGCGGACCCCGGGCGCCGCAATGCGCTGGTCGTCGAGCTTGGGCGCCCAGAATTCGTGGGCGTCGACCCGCGCGCCAGCCTGGGCCTCGTCGACCTGCTCGAGACATGGTCCCGCAGCCAGGCGGCCGGAGTGCTGTCGCTCACCTTCAGCATTGCGCTCGGGGTCGCCCTCGTCACCCTGCTGCCGGCGCTGCTGGTCAGCTCACCGAGATCGGCTCGGCGATCACGACCAGCTCGCCCCAGTTTCGATTGAAGCCCTGGCTGGTCTGCAGCGTGAGCCGCTCCTCCGCGGTGGGCGCGATCCAGTACTGGCCCTGGCTGCAGTCCTTGGGGGCATACCGCAGGGCGAGCGGCGGGTCGGGTGGGTTCAGCGCAGGATCGGCCTTCGGATCGGGGCATGCCACATTGGGATGCACCTCGGTGATGCGATATTCGATGACGTGGCCATCCGACATCTTGACCAGCACCTTGTCGCCGATCTGGACGTTCCAGAGCGGCTTGAAGAGAATGTTCAGGGCGTGCGCGAAGATGTACGAATTCATGCCGCGGCCGGGCTCCGAGCTGCCCTGGAGCACGAACGCGCAGCAATCGTCGGGAAAAGCGTCGTTCGCGTCGCTGCTGCTCTCGTGCACGACCACGTTGATGCCGACCCGCGGGATCCCGAGCTGGGTCGCGACGGCGTCCGCCGCTAGGGTCGGGAAGGGTGTGGGGGTTGGCGCCTCGCTCGGGCTCGCCGATGCGCTGCTGGTGGCCTCCGGCGTCCGGCTGGCGAGGGCCACCGGCGTCACGCTCGGCTCCGGGATCGGGACCAGCGAATGCTGCGGCGCGCCCGCGCCCAGATCGAGCTGGCCGACCACGATGAGCGCCACGCCCGCAGTCGCCAGCACGATCGGCAGGAGCCAGCCGCTCGAGAAGAGACGCCGCATGGCGCGGAGTCTAGCAACGGCCGCCGATGACCGCGTTTGAGCCCGGTACCCTCGCCGTGGTGCGTACGGCCCTCTCACAGCAGCCGGCCGGGCTCCTGACCGATCTCGATGGCACGCTCGCCCCGATCGTCAGGGATCCGACGGCGGTGGCGCTGGCGGACGGTGCGAGGGACGCGCTCGCAGGTCTCGCGCGCAAGCTGGCGGTGGTGGGAGTGATCACGGGCAGGGCTGCCCCTGACGCGAGGAGGATCGCCGGCATACCGGGGCTGCTCGTGATCGGCAACCACGGCCTTGAATGGCTCGATCCAGGCCACGCCCAGCCGCGGCTCGCCGTGGAGCTGGCACCCATCGAGGCGCTCCTGCGCTCGGCGCTCGCAGCGCTGCCTGCCGAGCCGGGGATTGCTGTCGACGAGAAGGGGCTCTCGGCGACGATTCATTACCGCAACGCGCCCCGCGCCGCGCTGGCTCGACGCCGAATCCTCGCGGCCCTTGCCCACCTGCCCGCCGGCCTGGAGCTGCGCGAGGGCCGCCTTTCGGTCGAACTGCGGCCGGCTGGCGCCGGCGACAAGGGAACCGCACTGCGCCAGGTGGTTGCACGCTATCGGCTGCGGGGATTGGCGGTGGCGGGCGACGACATGACGGACCTCGACATGTTCCGCGCTGCGGCCGAGCTTCGCGCGGCCGGTCGGCTCGAGGCCGCCATCGTGGCGGTGGGCGGAAGCGGTGAAGTGCCGGAGGCAGTGGTCGAGGCTGCTGACGCGCTGGTCGCGAGCCCTGATGAGCTGGTCAGGCTGCTGGCGGCCATCTGAATGTCATCGGCCGGCGGGGAGGTTTGCGATCTCCGCGAGGTCCTCGAGCTGGCTGCGGAGCCACCAGGTGATCTCCTCGCGCTCGACCCCCCGGCGCAGCCGCGCCAGCCGCTCGGCTCGTTCCGCCGCCGGCATCTCGAGGGCGGCTCGGAGGGCGTCCGCGGTGCCGACCACGTCGGCGGGCGCGACCGAGAGGACGCCGCCCGCCATTTGATCGAAGGCGCCCGCAGTCTCAGAGAGGACGATAACCGCATCTCGCCGTGAGACGACCGCCGCCTCTTTCGCGACCAGGTTCATGCCGTCGACCAGCGGGTTGACGAGCACCACGTCCGCCACCGCCAGGCCCGCAAGCGCCTGGGGGTAGTCGTTCTCGTAGAAGATCTGAACCGGGCTGTAGCCGGCGTGCCCGAACCGGGCGTTGATCCGATCCACGACGGCCTGCACCTTGCGTCCATAGTCGCCGTACTCGCGCAGGCTCGTACGCGACGGGACCAGGAACGCAAGGAACCTGACTCGACCCCGGTAGCGCGGATATCTGGTCAGCAGGGCTTCGAAGGCGGCGAAGCCGCGCAGGATATTCTTCGATGGCTCCAGGCGATCGACCCGCACCAGGATCGGCCCGCGCCGCATCGCCTCCAGCTCGTCCCGACGACGCACTGCGGCGCGCGAGGCTGCGGCGCGGCGGGTGGAGGCGACATCGATGCTGATCGGATACGAACGCACGTGTGCGATGTGACCGGCGCGGCGGACCGTCCCGGCGCCGTAGTCGACCAGAGCGCCGGGCACGAACGACTCCACGCTGCGCAGGAAATTGTGGGCGTAGCGCTCGGTCTGGAAGCCGACGACGTCGTTGGCGCACATCGCCCGGCAGATCGATTCGCGGATCGTGGGCGCCACAACCTGCCAGATCGAGGATGGCGGCCACGGTATGTGGGTGAAGTGGCTCAGCAGCGCCCCTGGACGCGCCCGCCGGATCGGCTCGGCCGCCAGGTAGAGGTGGTAGTCATGCAGCATGATCCTGGGGCGCGACTCGCGGCGCGGCACCTGGCGCAGCAGCTCCGCCGCGAAGGCGTTGTTGAGCGCGAGATAGCCATGCTCCCAGGCGCGCATCACGGTCGCATCGATGACCGGTCGCTCGGGCAGGTTCCACATCTGGTGCTGCAGAAACCAGAGCAGCGGATTGGCGATTACGTTGTAGGCGGCCTCATAGACGCTCCGCTCAACTCCCACAAAGCGGAGGCGGAGGGCTGGATCGCCGAGAGCGTCGTCGATCAGCTTCGGCTTCGCCACCCCGCGGCGGTCGCCCTCGCTCATGGGGGCGGCGACCCAGGTGAGCGGCACATGGCGGCCGACCTGCCCCAGCGCAGTCACCAGGCCGCCGGCGCCACGACGCGGCCGAAGCGAGCCGTCGGCCGACAGGCCGAAGGTGACGGGACCGCGATTGGTGGCGATCACCAGGCGGCGGCTGCCGAGCAGTACTTCGGCAGCGGTCGCGAGGCCCTCGTCGCGGCTCTCCTGTCCCGAATCCTGTCGTGGGACCACGGCTAGAAGAGGCTGGCCGCCGAGGTCCTCAGCAGGTCGAGGATCGGGGCCGGGAAGATGCCGAGCACGAGGACGCCGACGATGCTGAGCCCGAGGCCGATGCTCCCGAAGGGGGAGCTTTCGATCGGCGCCGGGTCGGCCTCGGGGTCTCGCATGTACATGTAGACGATGACGCGGAGGTAGTAGAAGGCAGCCAGCGCCGCGTTCAGGACGATGACCACCGCCAGCCAGGTGAGGCCGGCGTCGACGCTGGCTAGCAGGATGTAGAGCTTAGCGAAGAATCCGACGGTGGGCGGGATCCCGGTCAGAGAGAGGAGCAGGATGGCCATCGCCGCGGCCTGCACCGGGGCGCGCCCGGCCAGGCCGGCGAACGAAGCGAGTCCGCCGTAGCGCTGCGTGTCGCGCTGCAGCATGCCGACCACGGCAAAGGCAGCGATGTTCATGACCGCATAGCCGAGCACGTAGAACAGGATCGCCTCGATCCCCTGCGCCTGCGCCGCCCGCCCCGAAGCATTGGCGAACGCCGCCAGGCCGGCCATGATGTAGCCAGTGTGCGCGATCGAGCTGTAGGCGAGCATCCGCTTCACGTTGACCTGCGCCAGGGCCACGATGTTTCCACCGGTCATCGTCAGCACGGCCAATACCGCGAAGACCCCCAGCCAGTCGGCCCGGATCGGACCGAGCCCGTCAACGAAGACGCGAATCAGGAGAGCGAAGGCGCCCAGCTTCGGCCCCACCGAGAGGAAGCCGGTGATCGGTGTCGGCGCCCCCTGGTAGGCATCCGGAGTCCAGTAGTGGAATGGAACGGCGGCGATCTTAAAGGTCCCTCCGACGGTGAGAAACCCGAGCGCCACCAGCAGGGCCGGGGTCAGGCTGCCACCCATCGCCCGAGCGATACCATCCAGATGAGTCGTGCCGGTCAGACCGTAGGTCCAGGCGATCCCAAAGAGCAGGATGGCGCTGGCGAACGAGCCGAGAAGGAAGTACTTGAGCCCGCCTTCATTGCTGTAGCGGTCGGTCTTGTGGAAGCCGGTGAGCAGGTACGACGGCATCACCATCAGCTCGAGCCCCAGGAAGAGCGTGATCAGGTCGGCCGAGCTCGACACCACGCACATCCCGATCAGGGCGAAGATCAGGATCGCATTGAACTCGCCGAGCGGCAGGGCGCGGGTGCGCAGGTAGGACGGCGCGAAGAGCGCCGATAGAATCCCGATCAGGATCGTCGCGGCCTTGAAGAAGACAGAGAGGTCGTCGACCACGTAGAAGCCGCCGTAGACGGTGTCGTTGACCCCCCAGACCACGACACAGGCCGCGCCGCCCAGGATGAGGCCCCCGATCGTGAGCGGCGTCAGCCACCACTTCTGAGCTTTCGGCAGGAACAGATCCACGGTGATCACAACCAGCACCAGGACCGTCAAGATCAGTTCGGGCAGCAGCGTGACGAGGTCGTTCAGCTCCTTCATGCGCTTACCACGGCACGCTGAACGAGGTGAGCCCGGCACCGTGCACCGCGTTGATGATGCGTTCGACCGGCGCGGCAATAGCGTGCAGCACGGGCGCCGGGTAGACGCCCAGGGCGACCACCAATACGATCAGCGGGGCCAGCGCGAGCCACTCGCTGCGGCTCATATCGCGCAGCGATGGCCACCAGCGACGCGCCCAGTCGGATGGCACGGTGAAGAAGACGCGCTGGAACATCCAGAGCATGTAGACGGCGCTGATGATCACCACCAGCATCGTGGCGGCGGCCACAAAGCCGTTGTAGCGGAACGCCCCCAGCACGACCAGGAACTCGCCGACGAACCCGGAGAGCCCCGGCAGGCCGATGCTCGCGAATGTGAAGAGCCCGAAGATCGCCGCATAGCGCGGCAGGCGCGCATTCAATCCGCCCATGTGGGCGATCTGCCGGTCGTGCGTGCGCTCGTAGATGACCCCAACCAGCAGGAAGAGGGCGCCGGTCGTGATCCCGTGGCTCACCATCTGGAACACAGAGCCCTGCAGTCCCTGGGTATTGAAGACGAACGCGCCCAGCATCACGAAGCCCATGTGACTGACCGATGAATAGGCGACCAGCTTCTTCATGTCGGGCTGCACCATGGCCACGAATGCCCCGTACAGGACGGCGATCACCGCCAGGGCGATGATCACCGGCGCGAAGCTCTTGGCGGCGTCCGGCAGCAGAGGGATCGAGTAGCGCAGGAAGCCGTAGCCGCCGAGCTTGAGCAGGACGCCGGCGAGGATGATCGAGCCGGCGGTCGGCGCCTCGACGTGCGCATCGGGCAGCCAGGTGTGGAATGGCCACATCGGCACCTTGATGGCGAAGGCCAGGAAGAAGGCGACGAAGGCCAGGGCCTGGAGCGTGTCGCCGTAGGCGAAGCCGCGCAGCTCTGTGTAGCTAAACGTGAACGGATTCCCGGCTGAGGCGTGCGCGATCGCGACGGCCAGGATCGCCACCAGCATGAGGAGCGACCCGATGAGGGTATAGATCACGAACTTCACGGTCGCGTAGATCCGTCGCGGGCCGCCCCAGATGCCGATCACCAGGTACATCGGGATGAGGCTGATCTCCCAGAAGACGTAGAAGAGGAAGAGGTCGAGAGCCACGAAGACGCCGAGCATGCCGACCATGAGCAGCAGCATGGTCGCGTAGTACTCCTTTACCCGGGACTTGATCGGTTCCCAGGAATAGAAGATGGCAACCACGCTGAGCACCGTGGTGAGGATCACCAGCACCATCGAGAGGCCATCGATCCCCAACCGATAACCCATCCCGAAGGCCGGGATCCAATCAAGCTCTTCGGTGAACTGGAACTCCGGTCCCGCCGGGTTGTAGCCGAGCAGGAGCAGGCTGAAGCCAAGACTGGCGAGTGATGCGACCAGGGCGACCCAGCGGATCGCCCGGTGGTTGGCAGCGGGCACGAAGAGGAGGGCCAGGACCCCGAGCAGCGGAGTGAAAACGACCAGGGAGAGGACCGGCAGTCCGTTCATCGGATCAGCGGGCCACCGCGTAGACGACGAGGACGATGACCAGGCCGGCCGCGATGCCAAGCCCGTAGTTCTCGACCCGCCCCGTCTGCGCGCGACGCAGCAACGCGCCCGTGCGTCCGGCGAGCCATCCCGCGCCGTTCACCGCGCCGTCGATCACCTTCGCATCGAACCACCACAGGGCGTTGCCGAGCAGCACGCCGCCGCGGGCGAAGACGAGCTGGTACAGGTCGTCGATGTAGTACCTGTTCACGCTCGCCGCGTACATCCCAGGGCCAAGGCCGAACGGGATCCTCTCGACAAAGCGGCCCGGCGCGTCCGGCCTGGTCACGTACCACTCCCAGGCGAGGGCAATCCCCAGGATCCCGGCCGTCGCGCCGACGAGCAGCAGGAGGCCACCGGGGCCGAAGAGCTCGAACCCGCCGTGGCCTGCCGCCGCCAGCGAGCCCGGCAGCACGCCCGCCTGCGCCTCCTCCGCGCCGGCGAAGACGGGCTCGAGCCAGCGGTGGATCAGACCTCCGTCCGGAGGGATTCCCAGCAGCAGCCCGACCAGCGCCGTCGGCACCGACAGAATGATGAGCGGCGCGACCATGGTCGAGGCGCTTTCGTGCACGTGCTTCCAGGCCTCCTGCGGCCCACGCCACGAGCCGGCGAAGGTCATGAAGATCATGCGGAACGTGTAGAAGGCGGTCATGAAGGCGACCACAATCCCGACCGCATAGAAAAGCACGTAACCGCGGGTGAACGCCTCGCCCAGGATCTCGTCCTTCGAGAAGAAGCCGGCGAGCGGTGGGATGCCGGCCAACGCCAGCGAACCGATCAGCATCGTCCGATAGGTCCACGGCATCTTGTCCGCCAGTCCACCCAGGAATCGCATGTCCTGCTCGCCCTGGGCACCGTGGATCACCGACCCGGAACCCATGAAGAGCAGCCCCTTGAAGAAGCCGTGGCTCACCAGGTGGAAGATCGCCGCCACCCATGCGCCGATTCCGAGCGCGAAGAACATGTAGGCCAGCTGGCTGACCGTCGAGTAGGCGAGCACCTTCTTGATGTCGTTC
>JALYTG010000063.1 GCA_030854405.1 Chloroflexota bacterium
CGACGCGATCAAGAAGCTGAAGGTGGGCCAGCTGAGCCTGCCGGTGCGGACCCAGTTCGGTTATCACCTGATCGCGGTCACTGCGGAGCGCAGCACCCCCGCACAGGAGGCCGCCGACCTGGTCATCAGGCTGCGCAAGGATCCGGGCTCGTTTGGAAAGGTGGCGCGGCAGGTCAGCGAGGATGCCCCGACGGCGACCAAGGACGGTGAGCTCGGCTGGGTGGCGCACTATGAGCTCGACCCGGCGCTGGACGAGGCCATCTTTGCCCTCGACAAGGTGGGCGATATCAGCGATCCGGTCGCCCTGTCGGGCGGCGGCACCTACATCCTCAAGCTGCTCGAGGTGAGCGAGAGCCGAGCGGTGCCTGGCGATCGGCTGAAGTCGATTCGCAGCTCTGGGTTCGACCGCTGGCTGGCCGAGATCAAGCGGCCGGCGGAGGTCTGGATTGACCCGCAGTTCGCCTCGTCGACCAGCGGCTGAGGCTCGGGCGAGTGACCGCGCGCCGATCGATCGACCAGTTGCTCGCCGCCGCCGGCCTCGACCCTGCGGACGGCGTGCAGCTCGTATCCGCGGATCGTCTGCAGGCGGCCGCCTTCGATCCAAGCATGCCGCTTGTCGTGATGCGCTCGCGCTCACAGGGCCAACCCGCCGCAGCGCTCCCCGGACGCCATGCCCGCAGCGGCGCGCGGGCGGTCCTGGCTGCGCTGTATCCGCGCCACCATCCGCTGCGCGATCTGGCGACGGGGGGAACGGCGACGCTCGAACGGCTCGACGAGCCCCAGCTGGCCGCTGCGGACTGGCTGGTGCCGCCGCTTTCGGCACTCGACAATCTCGCATCTCCACACGGCATGGCGGCGATCAGCGCGCGCCTGCGAGCGCCAGACGGCTGTCCGTGGGATCGTCGCCAGACGCACGCCAGCCTGCGCAGCTACCTGCTCGAGGAGGCCTACGAGACGGTCGACGCCATCGAGCGCGGGACGCCGGCCGATCTGGCCCAGGAGCTCGGGGACCTCCTGCTGCAGGTGATCCTGCACGCCCAGTTCGCGGCAGAGGTCGGCGAGTTCGACTTGACCGATGTGTACCGCTCGATCACCACCAAGATCGTGCGCCGTCACCCACACGTCTTCGGCGATCTCGAGATCTCGAGCGCGGACGAGGTGCTCACCAACTGGGAGACGATCAAGGCCTCCGAGCGCGACGAGGCCGGACAGGATGCCGGCCCGTTCGCCGGGGTGGCTCGGGCCCTGCCGGCGCTGCCGGCAAGCCGCGAGATCCAGGATCGAGCAAGCGCCCTGGGCTGGGACTGGCCGACCGTCGACGGTGTCTGGGCCAAGGTCACGGAAGAGCTGGAGGAGCTGCGGGCTGCCGGCGATCATGAAGATCGGCTCCACGAGCTGGGCGATCTGCTCTTCGTCCTGGTCCGGCTCGGCCACTGGCTGGCGCTCGACCCGGAAGAGGCTCTGCGGGCAGCCAACCGCCGCTTCATCGATCGGCATGGCGCCGTTGAGGAGCTGGCGGCCGCCCGCGGCCTCGACCTCGCCGCGCTCGACCTCGAGGCAAAGAATGCGCTCTGGAACGAGGTGAAGCGCCCGTGACCGGCGTCGCCGTCGGGCGCATAGCCATCGTGGTGCACGCCTCGGTGCCCGCGGACCCGCGCATCCGCCGCCAGGCCGATGCGCTCGTGGGCGCCGGATACGAGGTCGACATCTTCGCGCTGCGTGACCCGGGGCAGTCGCCCGAGGAGCAGGCCGGCGCCGTGCGCGTGCTCCGGCTCCCGGTTCGGCGCCGCTTCGTCGGCTTCGCGGGCCACCTGGCCGAATACGTCGCCTTCACCGGTCAGGCGGCGGTCCGCCTCACCGCCGAGCATCGGCGCCGTCACTACCGCCTGGTTCAGGTCGCGACTCTCCCGGACTTCCTGGTCTTCGCGGCCGGCCCGCTGAAGCTGGCCGGCGTCCCGCTGCTGCTCGATCTGCACGAGGACATGCCAGCCTTCTTCGAGGACCGCTTCGCGAGCCTGCCCGGTGGGCTCCTGCGGCCGATCGTCGGCGCTGTGGCACGAGGCTCGTCCGCGATGGCCGATGAGCTGCTCACCGTACACGAACCCTTGCGCGCGCTCGCCGTGGCTCGCGGCACCGACCCGGAGAAGATCACGGTTGTCATGAACGGTGCGGACGAGCGGCTCTTCGACCCGGGCCGATACCCGCGACGCGAGTTCATGGAGGGCGGCCAGCTGCGGATCGTTCACCATTCGGCCCTGCAACGCATCTACGGGCTCGAGGTGGCGATCGAGGCAATGGCTCGCCTCTCGCCCGCACGAGGTGATCCGACAGCACGCCTCGACGTCTATGGCGACGGACCCTACCGCCCGCAGATCGAGGCCGCGATCGAGCGCACAGGGACAGGCGCCCAGGTTCATCTTCACGGACCCGTCCCGCTCGACCAGCTTCCAGGCCTGCTGGCCCAAGCGGATCTGGGGCTGGTGCCATCGTTGCCGGAGTCGTATCTACAGCTCTCCCTCTCGACCAAGCTGCTCGAGTACGTGGCGATGGGAGTTCCGGTCATCGCCAGCGACCTGGCAACATTCCGCGCGCACTTCGACGGCGCTGCGCTGACGTACGTCCCGGGTGGCGATCCAGATGCGTTGGCTGAGGCCATTCGCCGGATGTCGGCTGATCCGCGAGCTGCGAGCCTCCAGACGGCCGCCGCTCAACGGCAAGGGGAGCCATACGGGTGGTCTCGCCAGGCGCCAGCCTACCTGGCGGTAGTCGAACGGCTCATTCATTCGGCCCCATAGGCATCGGCTGGCGCTCGGCTAGAATAGCCGGCGGCGTTCGAGGCATCGGGGCGTGGCGCAGTTTGGCAGCGTGCCTGCTTTGGGAGCAGGAGGTCGCCGGTTCGAATCCGGCCGCCCCGACCACGCGCAAGGGAGGGCGCGTGAGCCACGGCGACTCGGCGACCCGACGTGTCTTACGGAACAATGCAGATAATGGTTCGCCTTTGAACATATCGCGACCTCTGCGCAGCTTCCGGGGCGGCACGTCTGCCGTCGTCGTCGGTCTGCTCGCGCTCGGATTGGTCGCCGCGGCCGCCCTGCTGGTGCGCGCCTCGAGCGCCGCCTTCGTGGTCTTCGTCGTCGAGCTGCTGGCCATATTCGCCCTCGCCACGCTACGCTGGCCACGCGCCATGCTGGTCGTGGTCGTGCTCGCGCCGATCTTGGATCGCTTTGTCATCGCCCCGCTCATCCCGGCGCAGGTCGGAGCCGTCGCTCAGTACTTCTCGGAGGCCCTGCTCGCGCTGGTCGGGACGGTCCTGCTGGCGGTCAGCCTGCGCGACGGTCGATTCATGCCGGCTGTGCGGCATCCCGCAACGATCGCGGTCGCCGCCTTCGTGGCACTCGGCCTCGTTTCGGCGCTGATCAACGGCGTCCCGCTGTTGGCGGTGGCCGCGGGGTTCTTCTATACGCTCGACGCAGTCGCGCTCTTCTACCTGTGCCGCCTTGCGGGATTCAGCCATCGGCAGGCGGTGCTGGCGATTGGCGCGGTGGGGGCCGCTGTCGTGCTGATGGCTCTCATCGCTGTCGGCCAGCGCGTGCTGGGTCCCAATATCCTTGGGCTGGGCGTCTTCCCAGGGCGCTCGGGCGAGACGGCTCGGATCGGTTCGATCGTTCAGAACCCGAACGCGCTTGGCTCCCTCATCGCACTGATTCTGCCGTTCTCGCTGTTCGGCTTGGTCCGCCTGCCGAGCCGGCGCACTCGCTGGGCGATGGCGGCCGCCGCGTTGGTGCTGGCGATGGCGCTCCTGCTGACCTATTCGCGCGGCTCGTGGTTGGGAGTCCTGTTCGGCACGGTGGCGGTCGCCCTCCTCCTGGACCGCAAGGTGCTGCTGGCGGCGATCGGCGTCGGTGCGCTCGCGTTTCTACTCGTGAACGTCATGCCGCGCGACGTGCTGGTGGGTTCCAGCACGGGCCCGGCCCGTCCGCCATCGGACTTCAACATCATCGACACGACCGCGGAGCGGGTCGGAAACGTCGGCGGTGGGCGGGACCTGCGCACTCTGCTGGCGCTGAACGCGATCCCCATCCTGCGCGACCATCCGCTGGTGGGTGTCGGGCCTGGTCGCTACGGCGGGGCCGCCGCAGCGCACTTCCCCTCGCCGGTCTATCTGCAGTACGGCACGAACAAGCTGCTGCGTTTCGAGTTCCAACAGACCGTCGACAACTTCTGGCTGCATCTCCTGATCGAGGCGGGAATCCTTGGGGCCGCCGCGTTCATTGCGTCCATCGGCCTGGTGGCAGTTGCCCTGGTCAGGACGGTGCGGCGCGCGGCCGGGAGCCGCTACGTGATGGTGGCCGGCATCCTGGTCGCCACGGCAGCGATGAGCATCATCGCCGGCACCACCATGAGCCTGGAAGGCAACACCTCCGCATTCATGTTCTGGTTCGTGCTCGGAATCGGATCGCTCTACGGTGCGGATCCTGGCCCCGCGTAGGCCAACGCTGACCGATGCCGACCACGATCTGCGCTCGATGAGCTCGGCGCCCGACGCGCTCGACCCCTCCGGGGCGGTGACGATTCCGATCGCTCACACCGCGCCGGGGTACCGTGTCGCAAAGCGCGCGCTCGATCTGACTGCGGCCTCGATTGGCCTCGTTTTGACCTCTCCGCTGATGCTCGGCATTGCGGCAGCAGTGAAGGCCGAGTCGCCCGGGCCGGTCTTCTTCCGCCAGCAGCGTCTTGGGCTTGGCGGACGCCCGTTCACGATCCTCAAGTTCCGCAGCATGCATCTGCGCGCCGACGAACGGGAGCATCGCGTCCACATCGGTCGCCTGATCCGGCAGGACAAGCCCGCGAGCGACGACGTGACGTGGTTGCCGATTGAGGCCGATGCTCGTGTCACCCGCATCGGTGCTCTTCTGCGCCGGTCGCATCTCGACGAGCTGCCGCAGCTCTTGAACATCCTGCGCGGCGAGATGAGCCTCGTGGGGCCGCGGCCGCCGATCCCGTATGAGGTCGAGCTCTACCAACCTCGGCACCTGCGTCGGTTGGCGGTCATTCCCGGGCTGACCGGGCTGTGGCAGGCCCGAGGGTGGGGGGCTCTCAGCTTCGACGAAGGGGTCGCGCTGGACGTCGAATACGTCGAGCGCAGGTCGTTCTGGCTCGACCTGAAGATCATCGGCCGCACCGTATGGCAGGTGTTGACAGGCCGACAGTTCTGAGACCGGCGTCCGATGGGTGTGAGGGCTGGATGGTCGCGCGGTCTTACGATGGCTGAAGGATTCGGATCACCTGGCGCGCCCGGTCATCCCACGAGTTCCGCTCGGCGGCCCGTCGCGCGGCGGCTCCCCAGGCGGCCCGCTGCTCGGGGGATGCGGTCGCCACAGCGTGGATTCCTTCGGCGAGCCCGTCGACAGTGTCGGCGGTGATGATCCCGCACCCCGCCTCGCGCACGATCGCGGTGGTCTCCTCGGTGTCGGTGACGATCAGCGGACGACCGTAGCCGAGGTACTCGAGCACCTTGATCGGTACGGCGAGGTCGTTGTAAGGGGTCTTCCGGCGGGGGGTGATGGTGGCCATCACCCGCGGCAGGAAGCGGTCGATCTCGGCCCCGTCCGCCCGCTCGCGATGCAACCATGGCGGAGCCTCGCCGGGGAGCTCCTCGCCCGGTCGGGAGATCGAGATGAGCTCCACATCCGCGCCCCGCCGCCTGGCCTCCTCGATGGCGGCCACGAGCAGGTCGGCCCCGTGCGCGGGCCGGTTCATTGGTCCCACGAAGAGGAGGGCGCGGGCGTCGGGACCGGGCGCCACCGCCGCGGCAAGGCGCGCGCCCGGTGGCAGGAGGAGCACGTCGCGGTCGTCGCCATGGATCGCGCGCGCCAGCCCGCGCGACGGGAAGGCGACGTACGTCGAGAGACGCATCATCGTCCGGAGCGCGGGGAGGAATGCCCGGCGGCTGAGACGCTGCTTGAGCGTCGATGCGATGTCGTACTCGCTGAACAGCTGCTGGGCGTCGGGGATGAAGGTAAGGATCGGGACCCCTAAGGCGTGTGCGAGCGCCAGGAAGGCCACGTCGGCCGGCCCCGGCGGGGTGGTCGAGCTCTCGACATGGATCCCATCCAGGCGCCGCAGGGAACCGATGCGACGGGCCAGTTGGCCGGCGCGTGTCGCGCGCGTGCCGGAGACGACCTCCAGATCGGCGATCCGCGCCAGTGCGTCGCGGAGCTGGGCGATGCGCATGGTGGCCCCCCACATCCCGCGGTCGAGCGGGTACATCGAGAGGAGGAGGATGCGGGGGGGCCGATCGGTCACGAGGGGGACGGAGTCGGCTGCTCGCTGCCGGGCGGCGGAAGCAGCGCCTTGCTTCCGAGGTACCAACCGAGGAGGGGAGTCTTCCTGCCGAAGAGGCGTTCCATCTCGGCTCGAATGCTATCGCGCCGAGGGATCAGTAGGTAATTGGTCGCCGGGTCGACAGGCGGATCGACGAATTTCGGCAGGCCGAGCACGACTCGCTCGATCTCGGGGCCGGCGATGAGCGGCATCAGAGTGGCGAGGTCACCGGCCTTGGAGCGCGGGAAGTCGGTGGTAACGGTGCGTCCAATCGCGTCGAGGATGCCGGGTAGATCGAAGAGCAGGTCGGCCTGTGCAAGCTGGCGGCGAAGCGCGAGCAGAACCTCCTGCTGGCGCTCGGATCGCTTGAAGTCGTCCTGGGCCTCCACGGAGCCGTCGGGCATCACCAGCCTCCCCTGGCGGATCCGCGCGAAGGCGAGTGCTTCGGCACCGTCGTAGTGCCGGCAGCCGGCGGGCAGCTCGATGCCGACCTTCAGCCAGCCGGGCCCCCGGTAGGCGGGATCGGTGAGCTTGCCGGGAAGGCAGAGCTCGAGCCCACCGAGCGAGTCGATCAGCTCTGCGAACCCCTGGAGATCGATGAGCGCGTATTGATGGATCGGGATTCCGAGGTAGAGGGAGACCGAGCGCTCCAACGTTCGGATCCCGCAGTCGGCCGCAGTGCGCAGGTCGGGACACCATCGCTGGGGCTCCTGGCTGGCGGTCTGCGCCAGGGCGTTGATCTTGCCGGGAAAGAGGCCGTCGGGATACATCCGCGTGTCGGGCAACGGCACGTAGCCGGTGTCGCGTGGGACCGAGACCATAACCGCGTGGTGCGCGACCGGATCGACGCTCACCACCAGGATCGTGTCGGTATTCGCCTCGTTGCGTCCGGGTCCGGTGTCGAGCCCCAGGAGGAGGAAGTTGATCGGGTCGGTCCCGGACCAGCGGTACGCCGGCTCGTTGAGGGGCCCGCCCTCGCCGCTGCCCGTTCCGGCCACGCCCGTTCGCTCCGCGCCGAATACCCGATTGAGGACGCTGTCCAGGCGACCGACGACCAACGCCATGTAGGCGTGCATGGCGAGCGTCAGCAGCACCAGGCCGCCCAGCGCGAAGAGCGTGCGGGTAGATGGCCGGATGCTCAGCCCGGCGTGCAGGATGGCGAAGAGTCGCCAGTTGAGGAGGGCAACGTCGAGGGCCAGGAGGCCGGTCAGGAACGGCGCTGAGAGCAGCTGATTGCGCATCTGAGCCCCGAAGATGAGGGCGATCAGCACCGTGGCCGCAATGAGGAGCACGATCGGGCCGGCGAGGAGCAGGGCGATCCGCCGCTGGCCGGCATAGGCCTGTCCGAGCCCCGGAAAGAGAAACGATAAGGCGGCCGCGGCCGCCGGATGTCGGGGGTGATACGAGACCGTCAATGCGCACCCTCGGCAAAGGCTCGGCACAGGGGCCTCGGAGTATAGCATCGGGCTCATTTCGTCCCATTCCGGCCGCAAATGAGCAGTACGGATGGGTTAGTACCTTTGCACCATGTCCCGGCGCGACCCTAGACTAGCCACGTGCCGATCGAAGCCGCTTACTTCGTCGTTGCCGCCTCGATCGCGGCGCTTCTGCTGATCGGCGCACTGGCCGCACAGCGCGGCCACGCATCCGATCCAAACGTCGGAACGGGCCGAGCCGCTGCGGGCAATCCAACCGGCGCGGACGCCGGAGCGATGGAGCGATACACCGGCGGTGAAATGGGGGACGAGGCGGAAATCGAGGGCGGCGAGCACCCGTACGACCGCATCCTGCGCGTCACCTGGTGGCTCACGATCGCAGCCGTGCTGGTCGGAATCGGCCTCTCCGGGGCGTTCAGCGAGAACCAACGGCTGATCTATGCGCTTGGCGCGGCAGCGGTCGCGACCGTCATCGTGTTCCACGAGCTGATGCCCGCGCATTGGCTCCGACCGGCGCGCTTCTGGATCGAGGGAGGCGTCGCCCTGGCCTTGGCGAGCGGCCTGCTGATGCTGACCGGCTATGGGATGTCACCCTTCTTCTTCATCTACCTGCTGGTGGCGGTGGCGGTGGCCCTGGCGCGCGGGGGGCGCGCGGCATTCGTCTCGGTGGTCGCCGCGGCGCTTGCGTATGCCGGCGTCCTGCTGCTCGACCCGGTTCGCGCCTCGTTCAGCGGCGCGGACCTCCTCCGCTTTGGCGTCAATTTCGGCTCCATCTGGCTGTTCGCCTACCTCGCCAGCTTCTTCGCCGCCTACGAGCGTCGCGCGCGATCGGCGATGCTCGCCCTCTCCCTCTCCGATCCCTTGACAGGTCTCTTCAATCGCGCCCAGATCTTCGCCACGCTCGACCAGGAGATTCGTCGCACTCGACGCAGTGAGCGCGGCTTCTGCGTCCTGATGATCGATCTGGATGGCTTGAAGGCAGTGAACGACTCGCTCGGTCACCACCACGGCGACGAGGTCCTGCGACAGCTGGGGACCGTGATCCGCCGCTCGATTCGCACCGTCGACACCGCATACCGCTACGGGGGCGATGAGTTCGTCGTGCTTCTGCCGGAGACCGAGATCGTCGGGGCCTTCGTGGTCGCCGAGAAGATTCGTTCGGGTGCGGAGGAGCTCGGCATTCTGATTGGCTCTGAGGGGATCGAGACGAGCGTCAGCATCGGTCTCGTGTCACACCCGGAGGACGGCATGAGCGTCGATGAGCTGATGATCGCCGCCGACCGGGCGATGTACCAGGCAAAGTCGCTCGGCAAGAACCAGATCAGCGGCTATCCCCGCCCACGGCGCCTCCCTCCCTTGCCGGCGGCCACGGAGCAACCGCCTGAGCCGACCCCCTTGGAACCGCCCGATGCGGCTTCAGCCCCGATCCAGGCGCCTTCGCTGGAGGCGGTCGAGATGGCGACCAACGGTTCGCAGGACGGCAGGCCAACGGCTCTGCCCATGCCGACCGCCGCCCATGAAGCGTCGAGCGAGGACGAGCCGGACCCGTCCGAGGTGCGCCGCCAGATCGCGAACGCCTCGCGCAGCTTCGATCCAGACCACCAGATTCGTCGTGCCATGGACGCATTCCTGGGACCCACTCGTCCGCGAAACGAGCGCGCCGACTAGACTCGTCCCGATGCCTGGCTTCGCCACTCGCGCCATTCGTGCCGCCAGCCGCGTGCCGGCCGCTCCACAGCCGCCCATCAACGTGCCGATCTACCAGACGAGCACGTTCGAGGTGGCGAGCGCTCACGAGCTTGCCGAGCTGCTCGAGTTCAGGCGGCCCGGCCACTCATATTCGCGCTACTCCAACCCAACCCACGAGGCACTGGAGGTGGCGCTCGCGGAGCTCGAGGGTGCCGAAGCCTGCCACGTCACCGCTTCCGGTATGGCCGCGATTCATGGAGCCATCCTCTCCGTCGCACAGACCGGCGATCAGGTAATCGCCCCCCAGGCCCTGTATGGCGGCACCTATGCGCTGCTGACCGGGCTCCTGTCGCGCTACGGCATCGAGCATGCGTTTGTCGACCAGACCGATCCCTCAGCGGTGGAGGCGGCGATCACCGCGCATACGCGCCTGATCTGGCTCGAGACGATCGCGAATCCGACCACCGACGTTCCCGATATCGCCGCGATGGCTGCCCTCGCCAGGCCACGTCGGATTGCCGTCGCCGTCGACAACACGTTCGCCTCGCCGTATCTGTGTAATCCCCTGGCCCTCGGTGCCGATCTGGTGGTCCACTCGATGACGAAATACGTCGGCGGTCACTCCGATCTGACCGGCGGAGCCATCCTCGGCGATGCGGTGCGGATTCGCGAGGCCCGCCACGTGGTGATCAACGCCGGCGGCAACGCTCAGCCACTGGAGGCCTTCCTGGCGCTGCGTGGCCTCAAGACGCTCGCGCTGCGGATGGAGCGCCATTCGGCCACAGCCCTCGCCGTGGCGACCGCCCTGGAGCGCGTGCCCGGCATCGCACGCGTGCGGTACCCCGGGCTCGCATCCCACCCGCAGCGCCCTCTCGTAGAGCGGCAGCTGAGAGATGGCCGGGGCGGCGGCATGCTGGCGATCGAGCTCAGTGGCGGACGGCCCGCTGGAGAGCGCTTCCTCGACCGACTGCGCGTTGCGGTCCACGCCACGAGCCTGGGGAGCGCCGAAACGCTGTGCAGCCACCCGGCGTCCTCCTCTCATCGGCAGTTCGAAGACGCCCAGCTCGCCGCCTCCGGCCTGACGCCCGGGACGGTCCGCGTCTCGATCGGGCTGGAGGATGCTGCCGATCTGATCGAGGATCTCTCGGCCGCCGCCGGCTGATCAGCTCGTCAGGATGGTCATGGATCCCGCGCCCGCAGTCGCGATCAGACCGGCCGCGCTTGATCGGCTGGCGCGCGCCACCGAGCGCGCCCTTCGCGTCACCGCCGACCCTCGTGTTGGCCTGGTACTACTGCTGGGCGCGGCTGTCTGGAATGCGGCGGCGGCCGCCGTGCAGGGCGGCGGCGCTCTGCTCGACACCATTCCGTACCTCCTGCTTCTTGGCGCGATCCTGCTGAGCGGCCTGGCGGCGGTCGCCGTGCGCGCCCCCTCGGCCTGGCGTGAATGGCGGCGACCAGGGGCAC
>JALYTG010000064.1 GCA_030854405.1 Chloroflexota bacterium
GGCTCGTTCATGGTCTCGTACTCGCGGGCGCGAGCGGAGGGAGTCGGCTTCCATGCGTCGGTCGGACTCGCGCCACGGACCGAGCGCCTTGTTCTCATCATAATTGGCATCGCTCTGGCGGGACTCGGATTCGGGGCGGCCCTTATCGGCGCCATCACGATCATCGCGGCCCTGACGGTGGCGACCCTCTTTCAGCGCATCTGGCACGTCTGGCGGTTGGCGGAGCAACCCCGCATCGCCCCCGTGGCGGGTGATGCCGCAGAGGAGAACGCACCGCGTGGCTAGCAACGGCAAGAACGGCCGCAACGGCCATCGCCCCAGCGACGGCAAGATTCGCGTCGCGATCGTGGGCGTCGGAAACTGCGCATCGAGCCTGGTGCAGGGGCGCTACCACTATGCGGACGCCGGAGAGACGGACCTGGTACCGGGGCTGATGCACGTCAACCTGGGCGGCTACCACGTTCGCGATATCGAGTTCGTGGCCGCCTTCGACGTCGACCGCACGAAGGTCGGCAAGGATCTGTCGGAGGCGATCTTCGCAGGACAGAACAATACCTACAGGTTCGCTGAGGTCCCGCACACGGGGGTTACCGTCCAGCGCGGCATGACCCACGACGGGCTGGGTAAGTACCTGAGCAAGGTGATCGAGAAGGCACCGGGCCCGACGGCAGACATCGTTGGCATCCTGCGTGAGCGGCAGGTCGACGTCATGGTCAGCTACCTGCCGGTCGGCTCCGAGCAGGCGACCAAGTGGTACGTGGAGCAGGCACTGCAGGCCGGTGTCGCCTTCGTCAACGCGATCCCGGTCTTCATCGGGCGCGAGCCGTACTGGCAGCGCCGATTCGCGGAGGCCGGGCTGCCGATCATCGGCGACGACATCAAGAGCCAGGTCGGGGCCACCATCGCCCATCGGGTGCTGACCCGGCTGTTCATGGACCGCGGCGTACGGATCGACCGCACCTACCAGCTCAATTTCGGGGGCAACACCGACTTCCTCAACATGCTCGAGCGCGAGCGACTGGAGTCGAAGAAGATCAGCAAGACGAACGCCGTCACCAGCATGATCGACTACGAGATCGGCGAGGAGAATGTGCACGTGGGGCCCTCGGACTACGTGCCGTGGCTGAAGGACCGCAAGTGGTGCCACATTCGGATGGAGGGGACGACCTTCGGTGACGTGCCCCTCAACCTGGAGCTCAAGCTCGAGGTGTGGGACTCGCCCAACAGCGCCGGAGTGATCACGGATGCGATTCGCTGCGCGAAGCTCGGCCTCGACCGCGGCCTTGCCGGGACCCTCGTGGCGGCGTCGAGCTACTTCATGAAGAGCCCGCCGCTGCAGATCCATGACGATATCGCGCACAATCGCCTCGAAGCCTTCATCCGCGGCGAGGAGAACGAGACGCTGATCGGAACGGAAAAGCCGGCGCGGTCGAAGGCGGCACCGAAGGAGAAGGCCGTCACCATCGGAGCCTAGCTCTTGGCCGTTCAGAAACCGATCCCGGAGCCCGCCGAGCGCAAGCGTGAGCTCGGCATCTACCTCGGCTATCGCGTCGCGGAGTGGCTCATCAACCGGCTGCCGCGACACGTGGCACTCCCGCTTGCAGCCGCTGCCGGCAACTTCATCTTCGATATCGCGGCCGAGAAGCGGGAGCTGATCTGCGCCAACCTCTCCCGGCCGATGCGCCTGCCCGCCGGCCATCGGCGCGTCCGTCGAGCGGCCCGGCGGGCGTTCCGCAACTACGCGAAGTACCTCGTCGACATGATGCGCATCGGCGAAGTGAGCGATCGCGAGGCCGAGGCGCTGGTCGCCATAGAGAACATCGAGATCCTGCGCGCCGCGAGCGCGGAGGGGCATGGTGTTCTGCTGTGCACCGTGCACGTCGGGGGGATGGATCTGCTGGGACCGGGCCTGAAACGCCTTGGCGAGTCGCTGCACGTGATCGCGGATGACACGACCTACGGCCGGCTCTACGACCACCTTGCTGCAGCTCGCGCCCACCAGAGGATCTTCCTGATCGGCTGGCGCAACCTGCGGGGCCTGTTCAAGGTCCTGCGCGGAGGCGGCAACTTGGTCTTCTTCTGTGACGGCGGCTACCGCCGCCGAGACGTCCCGGTCGAGTTCTGCGGCGAGCCAACCACCTTCCCGGCCGGACCCGCCACGATCGCGGCCCGCTCGGGCGCCCCGATTCTGCCGGTCTGGTGCCGGCGGACGGCGGACGATCGCTTTGAGGCCCGCGGACTGCCGCTCATCCGGGCCGCGAGCGACGATCCGGCTGAGATCCAGCGCGCCACCCAGGAACTCGCCGATGCGCTGAGCGGCGTGATCGCCGCCGACCCCGGCCAGTGGTACATGTTCCGTGCCGTCTGGCCGCAGACCGATGCCGACCGGGCGCAGGCTACCGCTGCCCTCGCTGCGGCTCGGCGTGGCGACGACTGGACCAGGCTGCCGCAGGCAACCGCGGCCTGATGCTGTTGCGCCTGGCGCTGAGCCTGGCCGAACGGATCGTGTCGGCGCTCCCCGCCAACGTCGCCTATGCGCTCGCCGACGCCGGCGGCCGCGTCTGGTATCGCAGCCCTGCCCGCCGCCGCCTGGTCGCCGCAAACCTGGCGCGGGTCTGCACGGCCACGGGGCGCGCGGCCAGCGGTCCAGCCTTCAACCGCCTAGTGCGACGAGCGTTCCGGGAGCACGCGCGCTACTACCTCGAGCTGCTGCGCGGCCCCAGCTATCCGCTCGATCGGATTGGTGAGCTGGTCAAGGTGCGTGACTGGGAGCGGCACGAGGCCACCCTCCGGTCCGGCCCGACCGTGCTGGTCGGGGCACACCTCGGCAACTTCGAGCCGATGGGCGCCTACTTCGCGGCGCACGGGATCCCCGTTCTCTCGCCGATCGAGGAGATCCGCCCGCATGCGCTGTTCGAGTTCCTCCGTTCCCGTCGCGGCACGGGCCGCGGGGTGGAGGTGGTCCCGCTCTCGAAGGCGCGGCGGCCGATGATCGCCATGCTGAGGCGGGGCGGCGCGGTGGGACTGATTGCCGACCGCGACCTGGCAGGCGATGGGCTGCCGGTGACATTCTTCGGGCATGCGACCACGCTGCCGGAAGGCCCGGCGGCGCTCGTCGTCATGTCAGACGCCGCCTTCCTGGCCGGCTACTGCCTGCGCATCGGGCCCGATCGCTTCGACTGCGTCGGCGAGCCGATCGAGGTCGAGCGCACCGGGGACCGACGCAGGGACGTGGAGGCGCTGACGCGCGCCATGGGCGAGCAGCTCGAGCGGCAGATCGCGCGCGCGCCGGAGCAGTGGTGGGGGGCCTTCCAACCGATCTGGCCCGATCTGCGGCGGCCCGCGGAATGAGTGCGAGCGCTGGGCGCGGGGGCGGCGAACGCGGCAAGGCCGACATGCATCTCCACACCCTCTACTCGGATGGCACCGCGGATCTGCAGGCGCTACTCGACCATGTCGAGGAGGGCACCGACCTCGACCTGATCGCAATCACCGATCACGAGCGGATCGACGGCGCGCTGCGCGCCCGCGAGATCCACGCGACGGGAAGGTATTCCTACGAGCTCGTCGTCGGCGAGGAGGTGACCACGCGCCGTGGGCACCTTCTGGCCCTGTTCGTCGAGGAGCGCATTCCCGCCCTGCGTCCGCTGGCCGAGACGATCGAGCGGATCCATGCGGCAGGGGGCGTGGCCATCGCCGCGCATCCGATGGCGCCATTCACCCCCTCGCTCGGCCGCGGATCCATGCTCGCCCTGCAGGCGGACCCGCTGTCAGAGCGCCACCTCGATGCGATCGAGCTGATGAACCCGAGCGCCGCCGGACGCTCGCGGCGGATCGCTCGCCGACGGCTGAACGAACAGCTGCTCCACCTGCCGGCGGTCGGCAACTCCGACGCCCACGTGCTGGAGGGGATCGGCACCGCGTGGACCTGGTTCCCGGGGAGCGGCGCCGCAGACTATCGCGCCGCTCTGCGCGACGGCACGACCCAGCCAGATGGCGCCTTCTGGAGCAATCGGCACAACGTCGCGGTCTATCGCCGGCAGCTGGTCGCCAAGGCACGGCACCTGCGGCATACTCTGCGCCCGAGCGGAGAGTGGCGATGACTCGTGTGAAGCCTGCGCCGCCCGCGAAGCGCAGCGACGCGGCGGCGCCATCGGTCCAGCCGGTGGATGCCCGGCCGCTGCTCAAGGTCGGGATCGTGAGCCCGTACGGTTATCCGCATCCGGGCGGTGTCAATGAGCACGTGCGCCACACATACGAGGCGCTGCGCGCGATGGGCCACGACCCCTGGATCATCACTAGCAAGTACGGCAACCAGACCGAGGACGAGGGGCACATCATCCGGCTCGGGACCGGATGGGCCTTTCCGGCCAATGGCAGCGTCGGCCGAGTGACGCTCGGCTGGCGCTTCAAGCAACAGGCGCGCGAGCTTCTCGAAGAGCAGAGCTTCGACATCCTCCACTTCCATGAGCCGTTCGTGCCATTCCTCTCGCCGACGGTGCTCGAGGCGTCACGCACGGTCAACGTCGCCACCTTCCATGCCTTCGGCGGCTTTTCCCCCAGCTACTGGATCGGCAGCCGCTTCGCCGGGCAGCTCGCCAAGCCACTCCATGGGCGCATCGCGGTCAGCAGCGCAGCGCGTCACTTCATCGCCCGCTACTTCCCGGGTGACTACCGAATCATCCCCAACGGGGTTCTGATCGAGCGCTTCGCGGGGGCCCAGCCGTACGAACAGCTGCGCGACGGGACCCTAAATATCCTCTTCGTCGGCCGCCTCGAGGAGCGCAAGGGATTGATCCACCTGCTGCGCGCCTACCATCGCCTGCGCAAGCGACACGTCGACGCACGACTGCTGGTCGCCGGCGCGGGTCCCAAGATGCGCGAGTACCGCCGCTTTGCGGGCCTGCGCGGGATCCGCGACGTCGAGTTCCTGGGCCGAGTGACCGATGAGGAGAAGGCGCGCTACTTCGCCAGCGCCGACATCTTCTGCGCGCCGAACACAGGCCAAGAGTCGTTCGGGATCGTGCTGCTGGAGTCGATGGCGGCCGGCGTGCCGCTGGTCGCCTCCGACATCCACGGCTTCAAGCAGGTCGTTCAGCGCAACGTCCAGGGCCTGCTCGTCGAGCCGAGCAACCCGCGGGCGCTGGCCGCGGCACTCTACAAGCTGGCCGGTGATCCGGAGCTGCGGGACCGAATGGGTCAGGCGGGGCGCCAGCGTGCGCCGGAGTATTCCTGGCAACGCGTCACCGAGCAGATCGTCGACTACTACCACGAGCTGCGCGAGCAGGTGCTCGGGATACCGTCACTCAAGCGGACGGGTTGAGTGGCCGGCCTCCATCGGCTTTCGATGAGCGCTCCCGCGCGACTCGACGGCGAAGCCGACGCGCTCATAGAGGCCCAGCGCGCCGGATGGGTTCTCCGCGTCGACGCCCAGGACGGCGGTCGTCATGCCACGCTCCTTGAGCAGGCGCAGAGAACGCACGATGAGCGCGCGAGCGAGCCCTCGGTGACGCCATGCCCGACGCGTAAAAACGCTGTCAAGCCAGCCGCGCAACTGGCCGAGCGACTCGTTCTCGGCGGGGTAGATGCTATTCACAACACCAGCGGCGACCTCGTCCCCATCCCACGCCATGAGGAGCAGCGACAGGTCGAGGCTCGGGCTGTCGAGCCACCGCTGGAAGCTCTCCTCGGACGAGTCGAAGCCGCCCCAGTGATCCTGGAATGCCTCGATGTCAGCGGTGAAGATCTGCCGCATCTGGTCGGCGGTCACCGGCCGCACCTCAATCCCGTCGGGAAGGGCCGGCACCGGTGGCACGTCATCGAGCGGACGAGTCATCTCGAAGAACCAGCGGACCGGAGCGTAGCCGGCCCGCTCCGCGATCGCCTGCCGGTCCGCCTGGTGCTCGCCACAGAACAGTCCGAACACCTTCGTTCGCTCTGTGTCGTGGGTCGCCGCCAGCGCCCGCGCGCGCGCCTCGTTCTGGTGGAGCAGGCTGGTGCCGATGCCGCGCCGCCGCCAATCCGGGCGCACGGCGCCGCTCACGCGATACTCCCGCAGGCCGTCGGTGGTATCGACCCACGTGAGGTCGCTGAAGGCAACCACCTCGTCGCCCAGCTCGGCGACCATCACGTCGCGGGCAGGGTCGAACTGGTCGGAGGGATGGTTGTACTCCGCCGTCAGCTCTTCGGGCGTCGTACGCCACGGCAGCCGGTCGGCCTCGTGCTCCGCGTTCGTGACCTTCGAGATCGCCGGCAGGTCGTCCAGGCCGCGGTAGGGGCGCACGCGCAGCCCAGCGACGGCCGGTGGCTCCGCGGCCGGACGCGTCGTCATGAGTCCAGTCCTTTCATTCGCATGGGTCAGCCGACCCGCTTGAGCTTGCCGGTGCGCTTGGCATACGCCTCGGCACGGCCGAAAACGTAGACGCCGAGCGGGATGAGCACGGCCCCCATGACCACCAGCGGCCACACGTCGTGGATCAGGCTGGTGACGGGGGTGCCGTGGATCAGGCCCTGGCGTACTCCGTCGAGAACGTACGTTCCCGGGCTGAACTGTGACACGAACTGCATCCAGCCCGGAAGAATCGAGGTGTCGTAGTAGACGCCGCTGAAGAGCAGGATCACGGACTGGATAACGAAGACCATCTGGTCGCCGCGCTCGACGTAGAGGAGCGGCAGGGTGGCAGCCATCATGCCCACCCCGATGAAGCTGACCGATCCGAGCAGCATGAAGATGGCGGCGGTCGTGAAGTTCGCCCCATCGAAATGGAGCTCGAAGAAGAGGATCAGCACGCCCAGGATGATCACCATCTGGATCAGCCCGTACGCCACCGCGAAGAGCGTCGAGCCGATCAGCTGAGTGTAACGACGGATGGGCGCCATGAAGGTGTACTCGAGCGTCCCCTCCCAGCGCTCCCACGTGACCGTCTCGCCGATGAAGCCGAAGACGATCGACAGGTAGTTCCAGAAGATGGCGCCGATCACGAGGAAGGCGAGGAGCTCCTGGTTGCCCTCCGCCCGCCCGATGAGCGAGACGGCGAGCGCGCCTGCGATCGAGTAGATGAGCCAGGCGACCTCCCAGCCCCAATATCGCTTTGTCAAGTTGAAATTCCGCTCAACAAAGGCGTAGCTCGCCCTCAGCTCGCGGGTCGCAAGGCTCATCGCCTCCCACCTCCTCTCATTCGTCTTCGTCGTCCTTGTTCTCCTCGATGTCGTCGTCGAGCGAGCGACCCGTGAAGGTCATGAACACGCTCTCCATGGTCGGCTCCTGGCCGTATTGCTCGGCAACCAGCGCCTTAAGCCCGGCGGGCGTGTCCTCGGCCACCATTCGCCCGTCGTTGATGAGGGCAATCCGATCGCAGAGCCGATCGGCCTCTGCGAGGTCGTGCGTCGTGAGCACGATGGTCGCGTCGTGACTGTCACGCAGCTCCTCGATGAATGTCTGGACATCGAGCTTTGAGCGCGGGTCCAGTCCGGTGGTCGGCTCGTCGAGCAGGAGGAGCGTTGGAGCCGTCAGAAGGGCTCGCGCGATGGCGACCTTCTGCTGCATGCCCCGGCTCATCTGCTCGAGCGGCCGTCCGAGCCGCTTCTCGCCAATCCCGAGCCGCGCCAGAATCCTGATGGCCTCGACGCGGGCCCTTCCGCCCTCCAGGCCGTAGAGGCGCGCCGCGTACATCAGGTTCTCGTGTGGGCTGAGCTTCTTGAAGAACGCCGCGTCGACGCTGACTCGGTTGATCAGCCGCTTGACCTCCATCTCGTCGCGCCTGATGTCGTTGCCGAACACCTCGACCCGTCCCTCGTCGGGCGTGAGCAGGGTGCTCACCAGGCGAATCAGGGTCGACTTGCCGCTTCCGTTGGCGCCCAGCACGCCGTAGATCTCGCCGCGGCGGATCCGGATCGTCATATCGCTGACGGCGACCACCGACTTGCGCTTGCGCCCAACCACGAAGCGCTTGGTCAGCCCTTCGACCAGCAGCGCGGGCTGCTCGCCGGGCGGCGGTGGCCCGACACGCCGGACCGGCTGCGCCCCCGCCGGCTGCGAGCCGACGGTCGAGACGCTCTTCATTTGTTCGAGTATGCCGGTCATCTGTGGTTCCTCTGAGGTTGATCGCAGGCCAGGGACAAACGGGAGCCGCGGTGGTCCACTCGGGGTGTTCCGCGGCCTTCACTTGCCCGTGCGGGCAACAAAAAACCGTGGACCCTATCCGGCCCACGGTGGCGTCTGGTGTGGCGGCTTTGCCGCCTGCCTTCAGCTCATCCGGGGCGCAGATCTCCCGTCGGCGACGCCACTGATAGGCGTCATCCGGCGCGCGGTGGAAGCGCGGTTGAAGAGATCCATCGCCGTTGCGTGATCCTCGTTTCGGTGTGGCCGCCGGCGTCCGCTGGCGAGCGCAGTCCAACTGCGCCGGCGGAGTCTACGGCCGAAAACGGCGGCCTGTCAACCGGTCCACTCAATCGGCTCAGTCCATGCCGCTCGCCATGCCGGCGTGGGTCCGGTCCGGCGCTCGATCCAGTATTCGCGCGCTCGCCTCAGCAGACCAGCGTGCACTACATAGAACCCAACCACAAAGTCCGTGCCCTCATCGCTCGTGACCAGCGCCTCGGCAACGACTTCGTGATCGGTCTCCTCGACCGATACAGACGCGATGTGCCAGTTGGGAGCCGGGTGGGCTTCGTTCATTGACATAAAAGCGTTGGCGGTCGGGAAGCGTTCATTCGATTGTGGCCACTCAGCGACGAAATCGGGAGCGAGGAGCGCTCGCGCAGCGAGCCATTCTCGCCCCTCCATCAGCCGCCAAAACCGCTCCACGATCGCCGTTCGGTCATCGCCACTCATTGACGGTTCTCCGCCGCACGAATCCCGTTACCTACGGTGCGGGAGTCATTATCGGCCGGAGGCGTCATCCCCCGGCGTACGTGTAGCTGCGCACGAGTCCGGCGCCTAGTTGAACCCTGCCCTGAGAGAGGACGTGGACCTGCTTGTCGGTCGTGACCCGTTCGAATCGGTACACGAGAACGGTGGTGGGCGTCAATCCGGTCGCGCGAGACCAGAACGGGGACGTCAACGGCGTACACGGTGGTCCGGCCTGGCGGCAGAAGGTCCTGAGGGTCTGGCTCATCGACGGCGGATCGGTATCGAGATGGAGCTGCATCGCGACGGTGTCTCTCGGGGTGGCCACCAGGATGAGCTCAAAGCCCGCCTCGCCTGGTGAAGCGGATGGTGCCGGTGACCCGCTCTGCAGCGGGCTGAAGCTCGGTTCGGGCAAGCCCGAAGTTGCAAAGGTGGCCGCTACCGAGGGTCCGTTCGTCTGCTGTGCGGCACCTGATGGCTCTGGAAGGGTCGGACTTTGAGTCTGGCCACAGGCGGCCAAAAAGAGGCCCAGCACCACGGTGACCGCTCCGGGAGGCCGGCCTGACATCATGCCGGTCCCGCCTCGGGAACCTCGTCCTCCGACGATGCGTGCGGGCCTCGCCGGCCCGGCGGCCAACGCCCTCCAGTGAGCGCGACGGCGACCGCGGCGGCCATCACGAGGAGCCCGACCATCAGCTTCGCTAGGTCGACCGACAGCAGGGCGGCACGGCTCCCCTGCGGCGGGTCCGGGAACTTGAAGTAAAAGTTCCAGGGCGGCAGAGCGCGCAACGCGTTGATGTACCAGTCGGGCATCGAGAGAGGGTAACCGAGCGGGAAGATGAGGACCCCCGCCACGACCGTCAGGGCCAGGAACCCGATGGCCAGATCGCGCAGCGCCCATCGGCGTAGCGCCTCGTCGACCAGATAGGCGATCGCCACCATCGTGAAGATCACGGCCGTCAGGTAATGGTACTGGAAGGTGGCGCGCTCGATCCGCGTCCAGGGCAGGTATTGGAACGCGAATGCCGCCACCAGCAGCACCAGCGCGGGGGAGCGGCGCTTCCAGGCCAAGAGGGCGCACAGGAAGATCGCCGGAATACCAGCCCAGAAGAGGATTGGGTTGCCACCGTTGTAGATGACCGCCAGCTGGCCCCCGTCGTAGTCCGCATTGAAGAACCAGACGGTTTTGAGATCGAGCGGCCAGCTCCACCACGGAGAGCTGGCGACGTGCCCCGATTGCAGCCCGAAGTGGTAGCCGAACATCTGCGCCTGGAGCTCGTCGACCGACCAGCCGTAGCCCGGGCCGGTGTTCGGCACTGCCCAGCTGTGACCGAGCCACAGGTAGGGCAGATAGACGAGCCCGTAGACGACCAGCGGGACGATCAGCAGCGATGCGCCGATCCACGGCCAGGCAAAGCCTCCCAGCGCCGCGGGCTGGTACCAGCGGACATCGCTCTCCGGGTCGCTCAGCGAGCGGAAAGCGCGCAGCAGCAGCAGGAGCCCGGCGACCGCGATCATGACCAGGGCCGGCCAGCCCGCCTGGGCGGCGCGCGCGAGGTAGGAGAAGATGAGCTCGACCGCGCCGTTCGGCACGCGCCCCTTGACCGAGCCGTACCCCAGCGCCAGGGCGAGGCCGATGCCGCCGGCGACGACCCCGCTGGCCGGGAGCGCCAGGCGCAGGTCGTCGGGTCCGAGCCGGATCGGTCGCACATGCACCAGCACCAACGCGAGTGCGAGCCCGGCCAGCATCAGGACGGTGAACGGCCAGGGGGCGCCGATGCCGGCCACCACCGCCAGGAAGGCGATGCCCGCGAGCAGCACCAGCCGCCCTAGCGCGGTCCTGGCGAGGACCAGTACCCAGAGCCCGGCGAGCGCGTAGAACCCGACCCATTTCGTCGCTGCCGCCAGACCGATGAGTACGCCGACCGCCGGCAGTGCCCACCAGGCGCTGTGCCTCCATCGGTGTGACCAGATCTGCCAGAACAGGAGGTAGGCGGCCACGATGAAGACCGCGGCGAAGATATCGTTCATGGCGATGCGGCTCATCACGTAGCTC
>JALYTG010000065.1 GCA_030854405.1 Chloroflexota bacterium
GACCTCGGCATCGCGATCGAAGGGCACCTCGCGGAGGACCAGATACCGGACGCCATCGACCCCGAACAGCTCCGCCATGGTGTCCGGATCGAGGACGTTGCCGCGCGTCTTGCTCATCCGCTCGCCACGCATCAGCATGAAGCCGTGGGCGAAGACCTGCTTCGGCAGGGCGAGCCCGGCGCTCATCAGCATCGCCGGCCAGAAGAGGCAGTGGAAGCGGGTGATGTTCTTGCCGATCACATGCACATCGGCCGGCCACCATCGGTCCAGCGCCCGGGTGTCCGCGGGGAATCCCGCGCCGGTCAGGTAGTTGGTGAGGGCGTCGAACCAGACGTAGATGCGGTGGGCGGGGTCACCGGGGAACGGGATCCCCCAGCTCGTGCCCGAGCGGCTGATTGAAAAGTCGCGAAGACCCTCCCGCAGCCAGCCGAGCACCTCGTTGCGGAAATGCTCCGGCTCACAGAAGGATGGGTTCTCCTGGAAGAGCCGCTCCAGCGCATCCTGGTAGCGGCTCAGGGCGAAGAAGTAGTTCTCCTCCTCCAGCCAGCGCAGCTCGAGGGTGGGGTGGTCCGGGCAGCGGCCGTCGACGATCTCGGCATCGGTCAGGAAGGCGTTGTCGCCGTCGCAGAACCAGCCGGCGTAGGTCCCCTTGTAGACGTCGCCGGCGGCCCGCGCCCGGCTCACCATCTCGATCGCGGCGGCCGCATGATCGGGGTCGGTGGTCCGGATGAATCGGTCGGCGCTGATCGCGAATCGGTCGAATACCTGGCGCCAGGTGGCGGCCCACGGATCGATCAGCTCACGCGGCTCGATCCCCTGCTCGCGGGCCGTGCGCTCGACGTTCGCCGAATGCTCGTCCATGCCGGTCAGGAAGCGAGTGTCGTCGCCCAGGAGGCGGTGGTAGCGCGCCAGGACGTCCGCGCCTACCGCCTCAAAGATCGAGTGGAGCGCCGGGCGAGGGCTCGGATAGAAGATGGCCGTGGTCAGATAGAAGGAGCCGCGCTTGTCGTCGGGCATTCAGTGCTGCCGACCCTTCGGCCAGTAGAGCTCCTTGCGGATCTGCTCCGGAACGAAGCCGCGAGCGGTGGCGATCTCATCGGCCGCGGTAATCATCTCCGGGTTGCCGCACAAGTAGAGGGTGGTATTGGTGGCGTCCAGGCTGTGCTCGTCGAGCTGCGACTCCAGGATCGCCTCGACCCTGCCCGTGCAGCCGGTCCACTCTGGGGACTGCTGCGGTCGCGAGATCGTGGCAAGGTAGCGCAGGGGAAAGTCGCCCGACGCCTCCAGCCCGTTCAGCTGCTCGCGCCAGGCCAGGTCGTGGTCGTAGCTCGCGCCGTGGAGCAGGTGGATGTCACGGGTCTGACCGCGATCGCGCAGCGTTTCGATCATGCTCATGAATGGCGCAAGCCCGGTGCCCGATGCAACGAAGAGGCAGCTGCGGCCGTCGTCCTGCAGCAGGAATTTGCCCTTCGGGCCCTTGATATTGATCGCGTCACCGACGCTCCGTTCCCAGAGCAGCGGCGTGAACGCGCCACCCTCGACCAGGCGGATGAAGAACTCGTATTCGTCGAGTCGATCCGAGGACGAGGAGACCGACATCGGCCGCTGCACGAGCTTGCCGGCCGGACCCATGAGGCCGAGCGTGGCGTACTGGCCGGCCTCGAACGGGAACGGCTCCTCGACGCTCTGGACCCCGACGATTGCGAGCCCCGGGGCGACCTCTTCCCAGCGGCTCAGGCGTCCGTTGTAGGGATATTCCTCGCTCATGCGATCGCCGCGGATCCTCCCGATTCGGCCCTCCCGAAAGGGGTGGCTGCTGCGGAGGCGCCAGTATACCGACGGCTATGGGCTGGAATCGTGGCCACTGGCCTGGCCGGCGGCGCGCGCTGCGGCTGCATCACGCTCGACCCACGCGAGGGGAGGCCGATTCGGGATGAAGACGCTGGCGCTCTCGCGTGCGGCGGCGAGCCAGCGCTCGCCCTCGGCGACGCGGCCCTGCCGCAAGAGGAAGTTGGCCAGCGGCGCCTGATATTGCCAGTAGAGCGCCACGTAGTCCGTCCGCTCGATCACCTCGACGGCTTCGGCCAGGAGCCGTTCGGCTTCCTCGAAGCGGCCCTGCGCCTCGCGGACCCGGCCGAGCGCCGAATGCGTAGAGGCAACGGTGGCCCAATCCTCTGGCAGCACGATCTCCGCCGCGCGCGAGGCATGCTGCTCCGCCCCCGCGATGTCGCCCCGAGCGAGCAGGCAGAGCGCCACCAGCTGCTCGCTTTCCGGGATCCGACCTCCGTGCGCTGCCCCCTCGGTGAATGCCAGGGAGCGTTCCGCGGCGGCCAGCGCACCTTCGGAATCACCGAGATGCAAGCGCCACAAGCCGAGATGCCACCACGCGGCATCGGCGAGGTCAGAGTCACCCACCTCTTCTGCCTGGGATGGGATAGCCGCCATGAGCTCAATCCCATCGGACGCCGAGACACAGGTGGTGACGTATTCCGCCCAGCGATGCGCGGCATTGACCTGCACGCGCCGACCGGCCTCGCGCGCCAGGTCGATGGAACGCTCGATGAGTGGACGGAGCTCCTCGACGCGGCCTCGCATCCCCTCGGCATTGCCAAGCTCCAGCAGTGCCCGCGCCTCCCGTCCCGGGTCGCCTGCTTGCCGAGCGACCGCCGCGGCCTTCGCCCAGGCCGAGGTCGAGGCCTCCAGATCGCCGTGCCACCAGCCGACATAGCCGCCGGCGAAGGTCGCCTCGAAAAGCCAGGTCGCATCGCCCGCTGCCTCCAGCACTTGCATTGCTTCTTCGATCAGGTCGCGACCTGCGGCGACGCCGGCACCGCCGGGCCCCACCCACTCCCCGAGCGCCTGCACCAGCAGAGCCCGCCCGACCAGGTCTGACCGTCCGAGCGCCTTTGCCTCGGCGACGATCTGCGGACCCAGGACCAGCAGACGCTTCAGATCGCCCTCGGGGTAGCCGGCTTCCGCGAAGAGCCATTTGGCCTCGAGGCGCTGCGCTGGATCGGCCGGCTCCAGCGCCAAGGCTCTCTGGGCGAAGAGCTCACCAGCGCGCATGTCATCCCGGTCGAGCGCGCGCCGGGCGCTGCGGCTCAGAAGGTCGACGGCCCGCGTCACGATGGCTGGATCGGCGGTGCCCTCGAGCTCACGCTGAAATTTCGCCGCTTGCTCGAGGTGATAGGCCGCGATCTCGATGAACTCCTCTGCTCGGTCGCCAGCCCACTCGTCAAGCCAGTCGACGACCCGGAGGTGGAGCGCGGCGCGTCTCGTCTTGGGCAGGGTCGCGTAGGCCATGTCGCGGATCAGGATGTGCTTGAACCGATACGTGCGCTCGCGGTCCGCCCCGCTCTCTTCGGTGATCAGGTCGCGCAGCACGGCCTCGTCCAGCGATTCGCCCAGGCCGGACTGCTCGCCGACCAACGCCGCCACCGCGGAGCGCTGGAAGACCCGGCCGACCACCGATGCTGTCTGCAGCAGTGAGCGCTCCGGGCGCGGGAGGGTATCCAGCCTGGCGCGAATGAGCGCCTCGATCGTCTCGGGCACGCGCACGTCCGCCGCGGTCCCGAGGGCGACCCAGCGGTCGTCCCGGCGCACGACCATGCCCGCGTCGATGAGCATGCGGACCACCTCTTCGACGAACAGCGGATTGCCCTCGGCGCGCTCGAGAATGCGAGCGCGGAGGCTCTCGGGCAGGTCGTCGACGGCCAGCAGGGCCCCGAGCAGCCGGCGCGAGTCTACCTCGCCCAGCGGCTCGAGCTGGATGCGGCTCGACTCGACTCGACCGCCACCCCAGGTTGGGCGCCGATCCATCAGCTCCGGCCTCGCCAGGCACAGGACGAGAGCCGGGACGCCTCGCGACCACGCCACCAGGTACTCGATCAGGTCGAGGAGGACAGGCTCAGCCCAATGGATGTCCTCGAAGACGAGCAGCAGGAGGTCGCCTGCGGGCGCAAGGGATTCGACTAGCCGCCGGGCGGCCCATGAGATTTCCTTGTCCATGTCTTCGGCCATCGGCGCATCAGCGGTGAGGCCGATGGCGAAGCCAAGCCGATCGGCCACCGCCTCGTCCGGGCATATTGCTCGCAGACGCTCGAGCGCCTGCGCTGCATCGAGCTCGGGACCGATTCCGGCCCACGTTCGCAGCATCTCCCCGAGCGGCCAGTAGGTGATGCCATCGCCATAGGGCAGACAGCGGCCGCGCAACACCGTCGTCGGTATGGCGCTCGACAGGGCGCTCGCCGCCTCGCGCGCGAGGCGGCTCTTGCCAACTCCCGGTGCGCCGAGCGCGGTGAACAGCACCACCTTGTTACCCGATTTCGCGCGCCTGCCGGCGTCGATGAGCAGGGCCAGCTCCTCATCGCGACCGGTCAGCGGTGCGCTCAGCCCGGGTACCCCGCGAGCCCCACCGAGCTCCGGCGAGGCGGCCACCACGAGCCAAGCGGTGATCGGCTCGTCCTTGCCTTTCAGCTCCAGCTCGCCGAGCGGCATGAGCTGGACCGCCGTGGCGGACGCGGTGCGAACCGCCGGGCCCACCACGATCTGGCCGGGCGCGGCCCGCTGCTCCAGGCGAGCTGCGACGTTGACCGGATCACCGGTGGCAACGGTGCCGCCACCGAATGGATCCCCCACCACGACCTCCCCGGCCTCGATGCCGAAGCGGGCATCGAGCGCGATCTCGTGCCGCGCGGAGGCATCGGTCCTGAGCAGGTCGAGCCCATCGCGGATGGCAAGCGCCGCACGGACAGCCCGCTCCGGATCATCCTCGTGAGCGGTTGCGAGGCCGAAGATGCCGAGCACCGCGTCGCCGCTGAAGCGCTCCACGCTCCCACCGCGGCTGCGGATTTCGGCGGAGGCGAGCTCGAAGAAGCGTCCCACCAGGGCGCGCATCACCTCGGGATCGGTGCGCTCGCCCAGGGAGGTCGATCCGACCAGATCGGCGAAGAGCGCCGTCACCGTGCGTCGTTCCTCGACCCCAACGCGCGTGACCAATGTCATCCCGCACGAGGAGCAGAACCGAGCCTCGGTCGGGTTCGTCGCCCCGCAGTTGGAGCACGGCATGTCCGGGCCGCTCGTCACCGGCTCATGGTGCCACTCACGCCAGCCCGGCGCCAAGCTCGGCGACGGCACGCGCCAGGGCTTCCTCCACACTCGAGCTGGATCCACCGCGATCAGTCGTGGCGTCGGGAGATCAACAGGCTCGAGGAAGCGAAGATCCGTGCCTCGCGCTCCGCGGTGTCAGGCTCTTCGCCAACCACCTCGGGCCGGACGTATCGCCGCAGCACAACTCGCACGACTGCGCCTCCGACATGGGAGCGTCGGACCCGCTCGACCACGCGGCGCTTGCAGCCTTGGCTCAAGGAGCGGTGTACCGGCCGCCCTATCATTTTGACCTGGGCGCCGCTACCGAGGAGGACTACATGCGCGTCGTCTCCGGCATCCTGTGGATCATCGTCGCGATCTTCGCCGGGTTAATGGGGGTGCTGCTCATCAGCGACGAGCCGGGCGCCACCGCGGGGCGTTGGTACTTCGGCTTTGCGGCGCTCGCGGCGCCGGTCGGCGTCGCGTGCTTCATCTGGGGCGGGGGACGAGCTTCCATGTTGCTCGCTCTGGCATCAATCGCTCTGGTGGCCTTGATCGCGCTCCACGCGTTCTTGATCGTGGCTTTCGCGTATCAGGGCCTCACCGTGTTGCTCCTCATTCCGGCCATCCTCGCCGCGGCGTTTGCTACGGCCGCATGGGCGCGGAGGCGCGGCGAGCCGCCAAGATCAACTGCGGGCTGATCTGCTCGCCGCCCGATCTAGTCCGGGTGGACGTCCAGCGCCCCATCTGCTAAGAGTCGGGGACTTCGAACTCGGTCGCCTCCGCATCGAGCCAGGCTGCACCGCCGTGCGCCAAGCTGAGCGCTGCCGCCGCCTCGCCGATCAAGACGGTGATGAGCCCGCCCTCCTCGCTTGCGGGCGCATGCCAGCCAACGACCATCGGAGTCAGCAGCCAGCCGACTCCCCTGTCGGGCGCGTGTCGATCGACGACGCGCACGTCCACGCGTATTCGCATCAACTCGGCAACCGTCAAGATTAGATCGGCCGGCGATTCAGCGCGCGCGATCCGCATCCCCTCGCGCTCCGACATATCGACAGTCGCCTGCTCGGCTTTGCCGCCGGCACGACCGACTCGGTCCATCAGATGCGCCGCCAGCGACGCGGCGCCTGACGACAGGTCTTCGGTGATCTTCAAGTCGTGCTCAGGCAGGCCGCCGCGTGAAACGCGAGTGTCATCGGGATCGCGGTCCGTTGGTGTTCGGCATCGGACCATACCGGCTCTGGCTCTTTTCCGGCTCGAGCACACTCGCCACACAGGTATCGGCCGTCGTCAACACGCCGGCGCCCCAAGAACAAAGGGGTGCCCGGTTCGGTATTGCGGCCGCGCGAGGCGCACACACAGAACTCTGCCACGCCGTCCATGGTCATTGCAGGGTGCGCCCAGAGTCAAGGAACTACTCCGCGCGCCCGTGAGAAGGCCGCGCCCCCCGGGGCGCGGCCTTCTGTGTTGCTGCAAGGGATCGTGCCAGAGTCGCTACATCGCGACCAGGACCTCCTCCGGATCGGTCGCAGCCCCGTTGGTGGAGTCCGAGGCATCCTCATCGCCTGGAGCGGTGGCCACCGCCTGGGCCTCCTTGGCGTACTCCTTCTTGCCGCGCCCGGAGAGCATCTCGAGCGAAGCAATGACGACTTCGGTCTTCCAGTGTCGGACGCCGGCGTCATCGTCCCATTGGCGCGTCTGCAGGCGCCCTTCGATGTCGATCAGCTGCCCCTTGCTCAGAAACTGGCCACAGATCTCCGCCAGACGGTCCCAGGCGACCACGTTGTGGTACTCGGTCCGCTCTCCGGCGCCGCTGCCCCGGAACTCGTTGGTCGCGACCACGAAGTTGGCAACCGATTTGCCCGAAGGCAACGACCGCAGCTCAGGATCTCGCGTCAGACGACCGACAAGCATCACCCTGTTCATGGACTGATCCTCCTGCCCGTTTTCGGGCGTGCAGCGCACCGGGCGAGGCGGTCGCTTGCCCAAGAAGTTACGGAATCAGCCCTTATCGGCCGCTTACCGGCGGCTTATCGAGGCCAGATCGCTGCGTCGGCTCGGAGGCACAGGCAGGCAACTCCCGAGGCTACTCGGGCAGCTGCACCACGCCCAGGATGTTCCCCTCTGAATCGCGGAACCAGGCGCTGCGCGTCGGGCCGACGGTCGCGATCGAGTCGACGGTCTTGAGCGTGGGGTAGTCGTACTCCTCGAAGACGACGCCGCGCGCCTTCAGCTCGCGGACCTCGGCTTCGATATCCGGGGTGGCGAAACCCATGATCGTGTTTGGGGACTTTCCGGCATTGGGCGACGGGAAGATGACGAACTGCGTGCCCTCGGCAGCGTCGTACATCAGGCCTCCGGGAAGCTCACGGATTGGCTCGAAGCCAAGCCGATTGGCGTACCAGCTGCGCGCGCGGTCAAGGTCGGCGGCGGGGATGGTGGAGTGGACGCGACGTTGGGTGAGCATGAACGACCTCCAGTTACAGGGGGGTCAATGATGGGCGGATGACGGCGGCTTTTCAGTCGGATTCGCCTCGCGTGCCAGCCGATACGCATCACGTCGTCCAACTCCGGACGCGCGCAGCAGCTCGACTACGCCGCGTTCGGAGAGGCCGCCGGCGCGACCGGCCGCCGCAACCCCGGCGGCGGGCAGCCCTCCACGCTCATTGAACGGAAGCTCGATCGACGAAACGACGAAGACGAACTCGCCGCGCAGCTCGACCAGGCGCGAGCTGACATCCGCCGGAGTCCCGGCCAGGACCTCCTCGTGCAGCTTCGTCAGCTCCCGGCAGATCGCCACCTGGACGTCGGGCTGCCGATGCTCGAGCGCCGCGAGCAATGAGCGGACGCGCGGCGGAGCCTCGTACAGCACCAGCGGCAACCCGACCGACCCCGCCGCCAAGAGGAGCCGCTCCAGCGCGGCAGCACGAGCCGATGCGGGGCGCGAGGGAAGGAAGCCACCGAACACGAAGCCGGGCGCCTCGACCCCGGAAAGCGCGACGGCGGTGGTCACCGCCGTCGGCCCCGGCACCGCCTCGACCATCACGTTAGCCGCCCGCGCCGCGGCGACGAGCCGTGCCCCGGGGTCGGTGATGGCCGGCATCCCGGCGTCTGTGGTGAGCGCCAGCGTCTCCCCAGCCACCAGCCGCCGCAGCAGCTCGGGCAGCCGGGCTGCGGCGTTGTGGGCGTTGAACGAGAGGGTCGGCCGGCGCGCGCCAAGATGCGCGAGCAGGCGTGCTGCGACACGCGTGTCCTCCGCCACCACGAGGTCGGCCTCGCGCAGGGCCGCTGCAGCCCGCGGCGTGAGGTCACCCAGGTTGCCGATCGGCGTGCCCACCACGAGGAGGCGGCCGGCGGCGCGAGGTGAGGTCACCGGCAGGCTCCGGACCCGGACATGATCAGGATTCGCGCCGCGAGCCCGGACGCCGGCGCGGGTAGAGGTGATCGATCCCGGGCGTGCGCAGGCTCACCTTGGCGACCGGCGGCGTCTGGCGCTTGTACTCCATCACCGCGACGCGGCGATCGACCCATTCGAGCAGCCCTCGGTCGAGGCCCGCCGCCGTTGCGCGGGCGAGCGTCCAGCGTCGGTCGACGAGCGCATACAGCGCCCGGTCGAGATCGGCGTAAGTGGCGCCCAGCTCGTCCTCATCGGTCTGGCCGGGCCATAGCTCAGCGGAGGGCGGCTTGGCGACGATCTCGGGCGGCACGCCCAGGAAGAGCGCGACGTCACGCAGCTGGCTCTTGTAGAGGTCGCCAATCGGCGCGAAGGCGGCCGCCATGTCGCCGTACAGGGTCCCGTAGCCTAGCAGCGCCTCCGTCTTGTTCGAGGTGCCTGCCACAAGCCCGTCGAAGGCTGCCGAGCGGTCGTAGAGGATGATCATGCGTTGCCGCGCCATCACGTTGCCGCGCCGAAGGCGCAGCGATACGTCGTCCTCTGGGCCAATCAACCCGACCATCGGCTCGACCATCGGCGTGATCTCGACCAGCTCTGTTCGACAGCCGAGCGCATCCACCACACGCAGCGCATCGGCCTCCGACTCCGGTGATGAGGTCCGATACGGCATCCGTACGCCGAGGAGCTGTTCTGCGCCGACCGCGCGGGCGCACAGGAAGGCGACCGTCGCCGAGTCAACACCGCCGGAGAGGCCCATCACGACCCGCCGGAAGCCGGTCTGCTCGAGCTGCGAGCGGACAAAGCCGACGATCAAACCTGCCGTCTGCTCGGCGTCGATCTCGGGCAGAATCGCGCGTTCGGTCACTCACCCTCCTCGGGAGAAGGGAGTCCCGCGCGCTCGGCGATGATCCGATCGAGCTCGCGCCGGACGAGCTCGAGGCGCTCGTCGGCGAGGAGGGGCAGGTTATAGCGCTGCATGCGCAGGTCATCGGACTGCAGGACGCCGACCACCAGCGCCTCCTCGTAGAGCGGTGCCTCGGCGATCACCGAGCCGTCTGGGCCCAGCAGCCGCGATCCGCCCCAGAAGGTGAGCCCCTCCTCGTTGCCGACGCGGTTGCAGAAGGCGATCGCCACCGTGCCGAGCAGCGCGTAGGTCTCCTGCATGCGGTGCCAGCCGCCGATTGCCGCCAGGCCGGCCGCACTCCCCGGCGCGCGGGCCGGACCGGCCGCCACGTTGACGAGCAGCGACGCCCCGTCCTGTGCCTGGAGCATCGGCAGGCTCGGGTGCCAGAAGTCCTCGCACACTGACAGGCCGATCCGCTGCAGCGGCTGTCCGACCTCCACCGTTCGGATCCGGTCCCCGGCCCTGGTGAAGCGTCCCTCGTCGAAAAGCCCGTAGGTGGGCAGGTAGACCTTGCGGTGCAGCCCCAGCATCTCCCCGTCGCGCAGCAGTACGACGCTGTTGGCATACCGATGCGCATCGGTCTCCTCCACGAAACCGACCGCCACCAGGGCGCCCGGCGCTTCGAGGGAGAGTGAGGCGAGGCGGTCGTCGTCCGCACGCAGGGCGACGTCCGGCACCAGGTCCTGCAACAGGTAGCCGGTGAGCGCCAGCTCGGGAAAGACGATCAGCTCCGCACCCTCGGTCGCCGCGGCCCGCAGCCGATCGGCGACGAGCTGGCGGTTGGCGTCGAGGTCGCCCAACCGCGGGGCGACCTGCGCAAGGGCGACCCGATACTGCATGCGGGATGTAGCGTAGCGCGCCGCGGCTCAGCCGACCTCCGAGCCGGGATCGAAGACTGACCCGCCGTCCTGGGGGCGCCGCGGTGTGGCGCCCCCAGGCGTCGTGCCGGCATCCTCGTCCGTTATCGCCACCTGCGAGCTCGCGGCCGCGGCCTGGCGCACCAGCTCGCTGCGACGGTCCGCCCCGCGCAGCTCTTCCGCGAAGTGGCAGGCGACCTCGTGCCCGGGCGTCAGCTCGCGGAGGGCGGGGTCGTCGGTGACGCAGCGCTCGGGGTTGCCGAGCGCGGTGCGCAGCCAGCAGCGCGTGTGGAAGCGGCAGCCCGACGGCGGCTTGATCGGGCTCGGCACGTCGCCCTCGAGCACGATCCGCTTGCGCTTCATCGTCGGGTCGGGGATCGGCACGGCGGAGAGCAGCGCCTCGGTATAGGGATGCAGCGGGTTGTCGTAGAGCTCGCGCGCCGGCGCGATCTCGACGATGCGGCCGAGATACATCACCGCCACCCTGGTCGAGATATGCTCGACCACGCTGAGA
Source organism: Chloroflexota bacterium (assembly GCA_030854405.1). The sequence continues at coordinate 10,758 of JALYTG010000065.1, forward strand.
TCGTGGGCGATGAAGAGATAGGTGAGGTCGAACTGCTCCTGCAGATCCTCCAAAAGATTGATCACCTGGGCCTGGATCGACACG
>JALYTG010000066.1 GCA_030854405.1 Chloroflexota bacterium
GGGTAGTGTGGATCATCGGTTGCCGCATGCGCCTCCCGATCTGGCGGTGAGCGAGAGGATAACGGCCCCGCCCTGCGACCGTCGGATAATCGGCCGTCAGGGCTCGCGGCACAGCTGAGTGCTGTCACTCCGAATCGCCTTCAGTTAAGTCTTCTGATAGGATTTCGGTCGGCTCGCTGGATGCCTTGTCGTGTGGGCAGGTGTCCAATTGAGCACGAGCGGTGGCGCATGGCCCACGACGCCAAAGAGGCGATCAGCTGTGGCATGCCGGCTTCAAGCTCCGCGGCCGCACCGTGCGCTGGTTCGCCGGTTGGAAGTCGCACTGCAGTATCTATCCGTTCCTGGAGACCCATGCGCCAGAGAGAAGGGGTATCGGCGAACCCAAGACGAGCCTGCATTTCACTCCCGATTCGCCCATGCCGGAGGCCGCTGGTCGAGGACCTGGTCCGCGAGCGCGCGTCGCGGACATCACCGTCGGCCGGTACCAGACCGGGCCGCGTTCCTTCAGAGAGCTTCTACCCGATAAAGCTGCCATTCCCCGGGCACGCCTTTGAGCACGTGCCGGCCGCGATCGCTGACCGATACCTCCCCATCCGAGACCTCCTCGCGAATCGCATCCGACACCAGGATCTCAGAATCGCGCCCCTGCGCCTACAGGTCTCCGGCCTCCATCAGGACTCGTAGGTTCTCGACGTCCTTTTGCATCGCCCGCTTAAACATCAGATCGAGGATAGGAGACGCGAGGCGCAGGAGGCCCTTCGGCTCCCATGCCCAAGTGGAATCGACCCGCGTACCGCCGTCGACGGGCGTGAAGTCGACTCCCACCTGAAATGGAATCGGTGCCGACGTACTTCGCCACACGAGCCTGCGGTTCGGTTCGAACTCAGTGCAGACTGCGTGATTCTCCGCTGTGCGCCCTCCGAGGGTCTTGACGACCGCGCGTCGGGTGGAGCCCACGCCGACCGGCCCCGGGGAGGTCAGTTTCTCCTCAAGCGCATTGAGTGACCACTTCGGCGCATTTTCGGGGTCGCTTAGCACCCCGAACACCTCTTCCGCAGGCCGCTTGATGGTTCCGCCAACTCGGATCGTTCGCATTTTGCGCACCTCGTCTCGTCCTTGGACGCTGGCAGTCTGCCATCACGAGTCCAGCACAGCGCTCCGTGACCGCATAACAGAGGTTCTACAGACCACGCTCGCAGGACACCGATCACCCAGCCTACCCGGCATCGACACCGTCTCCTTGGCAGCAGCTCAGCTGGTCGCTGCCGTCGGCCGCCATTGACCGCCGGGTCGAGAGGAGCCAGCCGTGGGCGACGTCGGACGTCTCTCGTGACTGCGACGGCTGGCCATCGGCGCACAGCGCGGCGCACACGTGTTCACCCCGATAGATTAGCCTGCGCGCATGGAGGCGCTCTTGCGCGGCGGTCCCTCTGACGGTGATGAGCGGGAAGTTGACGATGCCCTGCCCAGCACGATCGGCAACCCGTCCGAGGGCGGAGTCTATGAACGCACCGGGGAGAGGGAAGATGAGCGCCCGCTGTATCGCTGGCGGGACCTGAGCGGCGGCCAAGCGGAGGCCCCTGCGGCAGGCCCCCGCTCTGGATGAGCGGGGCTAGCCTGATCGCTGCCCCAGGGCAGCTCACCTCGACGATGGGGGCAGCGAGGACAGTCCACAGCTTGTGATCGTGGTAGCTCGGCGCGGCGTGCTGTTGCTGGCGATCGTCATCGCCCTCGGCTTCCACGACCGCCGGCACTGAACCTCAACCGGCGGTGGCGCCGCCCGAGTGCGGCGGGGGAGGAGGCTCAGGAGGATGCGGCGGTTCCGGAGGACCGGGAGGTTCCGGTGGTTCCGGCAGTTGGCCCGGACTCTGCTCGGCCGTGGTGGTTGTCGGCCGTGGTGGCTCAAGCATCGGTCTGGACGTTCGGGTTCTCGCGAGGCAGATCCAGTGGCTCCTCTTGGGTACCCGGCGCGCGGTAGTCCGGCTCGTTCGTCTCGGGGAACTCCGGAGGCGGTACATCGCGAGTCGGCCGGTCCGGGGGAATGTCGATCCCGGGCTCTCTTCGCTCGGGGATCGCTGGCTCTGGGGGTTGCTGCGGGATCGTCATCGTGGACCTCCTGCGGTGGGTGCGCCGCCGGTGTCGATCGTCAGGACGCTGTGTGCGACGAGGCCAGGGAGGCTGCGGCCGTCGGGGTCCAGATCGAGCGGGGCCTGGTGCCGTCCGGTTAGGCCGGCGGGAGACTGAATGTGGCGAGGAATCCTCGAGGGCGTCGGGAGCATGTTCGGCTTCGGGGACGGCCGACGAGCTGACGGGCCCGCCTGTCGCCGAGTGGCGGCGGGCCGGGCCCGATGTCGCCGATCAGCGGTCGGCGCGCTTGGCCAGAGTGATCCAGCCCTGGACCGTCTTCTGGCTGACGCCGGTCGCCGCGCCGTGGCGCTTGCGGATCGTCTCGGTCAGCGAATCCGCGTTGCGCTGGGCAAGCTCCTTGACCGAGTCGACGCCGATCTTCTCGAGCATCGCCGTTCGCTTGGGTCCGATGCCCTTGAGCTTCCCGAGATCGTTCTTCATGCCACCCATTATGGAATCTCCTCACTGATGTTAGTGGTCCGCTCACCTGCCAACTGGCTGGTGCACATCGGGCAGCGCCTGGCCGCCAACGGGATCTCGCTGCCGCAGTCCGGGCAGGTCTTGGTCGTGGCCTCGGCCGGCCGTTGCAGCCGCTCCATCGGTTTCACCACGAAAAAGTAGATCGCGGCGGCGACCAGGACGAACGCGATCAGGGCGTTCAGGAATACCCCGTACTGTACCTCGGCGCCTCCGGGGGTCGTCCAGACCAGCGTCGAGAAATCCGGTACACCGATCAGGCCCAGCAGGGGTGTCAGGATGTCGCCCACGAACGAGGTCACGACGGTCGCGAACGCGCCGCCCAGCACGAAGGCGACGGCCAGGTCGACCACGTTGCCGCGCAGAATGAAGTCACGGAACCCCTTGGGCATCACCTGTCCTCTCTTGCAGTGGGCGTCGCTCGCCCAGGCGCTGAGTATACGTACGGCTCGGGCACGCAGCGGTCGATCCGCGCACCGGTAGACTCGACCGATGCATCTGGCCACCTGGAACGTCCAACTCGCTCAGGCTCACCTGGACCGCGTGCTGGCCTGGAGCGAGCGGAACCAGCCGGACGTCCTGTGGGCGTGCTCCGCCTGTGGCAGAAGGCTTGCTGATTGGCACGCTCGATGCTTCTCCGACGAGCGGCCGCTTGGTCAGTAAAGGAGGAGGCACCGATGGATAAAGATCGGATCGAGGGCGGTGTCAAGAAAGGCGTCGGCAAGGCCAAGGAGGGCTGGGGGGACGCGACGGACGACCCGTCGACCGAGGCCGAGGGTAAGAAGGACCAGGCCGAGGGCGAACTCCAGCAGGACTGGGGCGAGACCAAGGACAAGGCTCGCGACCTCACGGACGACGACCGATAGGCGCAGGCCGAGAGGGGCATCCGTAAGTGGGTGCCCCTCACGGTTCGACCGCCGATTCGGCGTCGCTACCACAACGACCTCTAGACGCGCCGGGAGTGCCAACACGAGTCCCCGGCCAACCGGCTGGGTGGCAACTCCCTGGTGGAGACACTCGTGTCGGGCAGCCGATGGCCGGGCGAGAGGTCGAGCGTCCGCCCGTCCGACAAGACGAGATGGACGACCTGGTGGGTCGCTGGGACCGGGGTCGAGCCGACTGCCACCACGCGGCCCATGACGCGCTGGCCCGCCCCATCGGTGGTCCAGACCGCCATGCCGGGCCGCAGGTCCTCCACCGGACGCTGGCCGTCCGGTGTCGCGATGTGCGTCCCCCGGGCGAGGCAGATCGGACACGGTGGCGGACCCGCCGGATCGCGACGATCGACAGCGATCGCGCCGGCCGCGTCGATCGTGCCGACCACGTGCCAGCCGGTCTCCCCGCTCGACCCGGCCGCGAAGCGACTGTTCTGCCCTCTCTGTTGCGCGCTCGTTGGCCCGAGGGTTGGAGCCGTACGAGACCCGTGAGAGCTTCGCGCGCTTTCGGTCCGGGTCTGGCCCGGTTCCTCGGCGGTACGCTGGGCGAACGGCAGACGATCGATGACGCCGTCGACGCTTGGCTGCCCGCTGCGAGCCCCGACGAGCGTGATCGTATAACTGAGGCAGTTTCGCTCGGCCTCCCACGCTCGTCGCACGGCGCTCAGGCGGAGATGCTTGACATGCAAGAGGCCGCTGGTTCGAGTCCAGCGCCGCCCACCACGCGATCAGTTCGCGCTCAAACTGACCGTATAACCGCGGCGCGACGCCCACCGATCGGTCCATGGGCAGTGCTCGGTGACCGAATATCGGCCGGCCCGATCGAACTGCGGATGGCCAGTCCGAGTACGCGTTCGAACCCGGACAGGTGGTGGCCATCCGGATCCCGACGATCGCCGCCGCGATCCACGGGCGCCGAGCTCTGGGAGCTTGGACCCATCTGCCTTCACGACCGGGTACTAGGGGGGATGCGGCGGGCGAACGAGCCTGTGCCTTCCTCGCTCGACGACAATCACTTGGCGTGGCTTCGCGGCGCGCCGGGTGCCGAACGCCCGGTTAGGAGCGCGGGAGGTTGCTGTCGACGCGCGCGCGCACTAATGCGCTCAATCCTGTCGATGATGATCGTGGCTGATGAGGCGAGCCGCGATGAACAAGTATTTAGGCGGCGAGGCGGCCCGGAGCCAGGACCGTCAGATTCCCGGTAGTGGGTCAGTTTGAGAACCGACCCTCTCGGCACCGGGACGGGGCTAGGACAAATTTCTATTGACACCGCCCGCCGCGGTGGCCATGCTCCGCGCCCCGATGCCAGCCGACGACAAGAACCTACAGCGCTCCGTGCTTATTGTTGACGACGACCAGGACGTCGGAGACGTCATCGCCGCCGTACTCGGCGACGAGGGCTACACCGTCAACACACTCGCCGATGTATCGGTCGAGTCCGTTCGCACCGCGATCGGTCAGCTCGAACCTGACCTGATCCTGCTGGATGGGGCCGGGCAGAGCGAGTATGGGGAAGGCTGGCTGGAGGCGGCGCAGGTTCACGTCCGCCGGCGTCCGATTCCGGTGATCATGTTGACCGGCCACTCCAGGGACGCCAACGAGGCCGAGGCGGGTGGGACGTCGCGTGCCCAGGCGGCCGCCTTCGCCGCCATCTTGCTCAAGCCCTTCAACCTGGACACCCTCATCAATGTCGTCTCAAGGACCGTGAGCGAGGAGCCGTTCAACCACACGGAGACAGGCGAACGACGACGCACCCAGACCCTGACCGGGAAGCTACGCGCCATCGGGGCCACGGAGATTCGTCCTTCGACCCGCCGGGAGTGGGCAACCTTCGTCTTGCCGCCCCAGGAACGGGTCTATCAACTGTACTGGTGGCAGAGCCAGGGGCAGTACCTGCTCGGCGCCTACTCGGCAGACGGGGTCTTCGAGCGCCTGGGCACCTTCTGGGAGCTCGACGAGGCGGTCGCCGCGTGCGAGGCGCGCAACCGCGAAACGAGCGTTCCGTAGTCCCTGTTGGGTCCACGCCGTGTGGGGAGGAATGCGACGTTGGCCTCCTGCGCGCCGCGCATCCATGACGAGGCACAAAGACGGGAGCGGATCAGGGGGGCGAGGATGGCCGCGACACCCGACGACGAAAGGACGCGAGCGGTTGCTCGCCCTCCAGCCTGGGTGGGAGACGCACTTCGGATGGCCCCCTCCAGCCGACGTCTGGGCGCGTGTCATCGACGAGTTCGAGCTAGGTTTCCGATTGCCGAGCGAGCCGGAGGTGGGAGAACCGTCCGACACCTTATTGCAGGCACGGTCCTGGACGAGCCCGCGGAGCCGGCACGCCCGATGATCGACGTGAGTCCTGAGACCCGTGAGCCGATCGTGAGCTCGGTCGACCTCTGGGAGCCGTGGGACCGAAAGAAGAATCCGTTTGGCTGATTCGTTCGATGAGCTCGAGCGCACCTCTCGGACCAGCTCCGGTAGCTCGACTTCCCGCCGCCGCCAGCTCGATCGCAAGCGGCAGGCCATCGACCCGGCTGCAGATCTCGGCCACGGCCGGCGCGTTCTCGTGGGTGACGGCCAAATCGGACTTGACCGCTGCCGCTCGCTCGATGAACAGCGCGACCGCCTCGTACCGGGAAAGCCCAGCGAACGGCGGCAGGTGCCTCACACATACCGTTAGACGCTCGTGCGCCGCCGCGCGCACCGCGCCTAACGGGAACGCGGCACCGCCCAGCGGTGAGGAGTGGCCAAGCGGTTGCGGCTAATCCGGCCACCTCGGCACGCGGGCTGCATTGCGGCACGACGTGATCGCTCGCTGGAGCGCGGTGGCCGCTGTATGCCTCGTACTCGTGGGCTGCAGCGGCGTGAGTCAGACACCGTTCCAGCGCACGGCTGGTGGGGCAGCGGGCACCCTTGCCGCTGCCGCCGAAACGCTCACGGAGCACCGCGAGGGAAGGCTGACCGAGGCATACACTCGGGCGAGCTTCGTTTCGTTCGCGGAAGCGCTTCGCGGAGTCGGGGAGCAGCTGCCGCGCGAGGAGGGTGCGCCGAGGACTGGGACCGCCCAGCAGCTCGGACAGGAGCTGGGGAAAATGGAGCCGCTCCTCGAGTCACCGTGCCTGGCGAGTTCGGGCTGCGATGCCTCCGTACAGATCCGGCAGCTGGGCGCCGTCAGCGAGGACCTCCTGCAGGCGAGCGAGCGGTGAGCCAGTCGTGAAGAAGTGGTTGGCGATCACCCTCGGCATCGTGACCGCCACCGGCGGATTCGTGGACGTGGGTGCCATCGCCACCGCAGGTGGGGCCGGCGCGGTGTTCGGCCTCGGTCTGGTGTGGGCCATGGTGCTCGGCACGCTGGCGATCGTGCTGCTCGTCGAGATGACGGGCCGACTGGCTGCGGTCTCGGGCAAGACATACGCCGAGGTCATTCGCGAACGCTTCGGCTTCAAGTTCTATGTCGTGCCTTTGACCAGTGAACTCATCGCCAACGCCGTTCTGCTCGCAGCGGACCTCGGCGGGATCGCGATCGCCCTCTCCCTGCTCACCGGTCTTGACTGGCACAAGCTGCTGCCGGTCGCCGTTGTCGGCATCCTTTTCTTGATCTGGCGGGCGCCCTTCGGCCTCATCGAGAACGGACCGGCGCTGCTGGGGCTCGTGACCCTCTCCTTCTGGGTTGGGATCGTGGCGCTGGGAGGTCCTCAGCCGCATTTGGTCGAAACGTTGTGGCGGCCGGAGGTTCCCTCCGGCGAGCTCGCCAATTACCTCTTCCTCGCCGCCGCCATCCTTGGGGCGGTGATCAGCCCCTACCTTCTGTACTTCTATTCATCTGGCGCGCGGGAAGAGCGCTGGTCCCGCCGCTCGCTGGGCGTCAACCGGGTGACCGCCATCGTGGGCATGGGGTTCGGCAGCACGACGGCGATCGCGCTCATCATGCTGTCGGCCATGGTGCTGGGCCCGCTGCACATCCAGGGCACGAGCCTGGCCGAGATCGGCCTCGGCATGAGTGCCGCGTTGGGGAAGGTCGGCGCCATGCTCTTTGCCGTTGCCCTGCTCACCACGGCGACAGGTGCGGCCCTCGAGGTCTCGCTGGCGATGGGGTACAACGTCGCCCAGGGCTTCGGCTGGGAGTGGGGCGAGGAGAAACTGCCGGCTGAGGCGCCGCGCTTCAATCTGGTGCTCATTGCCTACCTGCTGGGCGCGTTCGTGATCTCGCTGATCGGTATCGATCCGCTGCAGCTCGCGCTCCTCGGGTCGGCCTTCACGGCCCTGGTCCTGCCGATCTCGCTCGCGCCGTTCCTGGTCGTCATGAACGACAAGGACTATCTCGGCAACAAACGAAACGGCATCCTCACGAACGCGGCAACGATCGCGATCCTCGTCGTAGCCTTCGTCGTCGCAGCCGTTTCGATTCCGCTGCTGATGCTGTCGGGAGGCTGAGTTGACCGACCTCCTGGTGATGCATGACATCGCCGACGTGCAACTGCAATCGAGCGACGATCGACGGCTCGGACGCGTGGCCGATATCCTGTGCAGGCACCAGGACAGCGGCAGCCTGCAGGCGATCGCGCTGTCGCTTGGCGTGGAAGCCGGCCTGCGGCGGATCGCTTCACGGCTCGGCCGGGCCGCGCACCGACTGTTGAAGGCACGTTTCGAGCGAACCGTGGACATTGGCGAGGTCACCGAATTCGGGCCGAACCTGCGTCTCCGTCAGAAGGCCGACGCGTACGACGTCCATGACGGCGACATCTGGGCCGCGGGCCTACTCCGCTTCATCCCGGGCAGCGGGTTCGGCCGGGCCAGTCCCGAAGCTGCAGAGCGGGGCAGGACAGCCTCGGCGGAGCGTCCGCGGCGGGGGGACGTCTGGATCTCGGATCTCATCGGCATGCCGGTCATTGATTCCGACGGGCAGAAGCTCGGCCGTATCGTAGAGCTTCGAATCGGCCGCCGGCATCACCGAGTGACCACCATCCTGACCGGCTCCTACGGCTGGGTTGGGCGCCTCGGCATCCGTACACTCGTCGATCGGCTTGGTTGGTCGGGTCGGCACGAGGAGGTCCCGTGGGATCGCGTGGTGGAGGTTCGTCAGGACAGGATCACCGTCCAGCCGGGGCGAGCATCAGCGGCGGCCCCTACTGAGAAGCGTTGACCGCGAGCTGCGTCGCGTGGTGCCCGGTGCCCCGGACACTTTCTCGGGCGCTCTTGGTCCGCGGTCGCTGAGCGGCTCAGCGCTCAGCCAGGTCACCAACCCAGCTCGTCGCCTCGACCAGCCCGCCCACGACGACTTCCGCGCCATCGAGTTGCGCCCGAGGAAGGGGGGTGGTCATCGGGGTGGGCAGCGATGCCGCGTGAGCGCCAGCTGCGCCATCTCGGCCCGTTCAGCGACTGGCCCGACGCCGCCCGGCGCCAGGAGCCGGCCTACCAGCTCGAATCCGCCGCGGCGCGAATTGTGCACTGGCGGAAGTGATCCCAGCAGGGGATGAGTAGCGAAGGGGTTTTGTCATGGACCAGACCGAAGATCCCAAGATGGATATGCCCAAGGACCCGTCGGAGGAGTCGACCAAGCCGGGTGGGGAGAGCGGTGACCAGGGCAGCGGCTCGGGCATGGGCCAGAGCGGTGACCAGGGTAGCGGCTCAGACATGGGCCAGGGCAGCGGCGGCAAGGAATCTGAATCTGATGAGACGGACGAGACGCGGTAGCGCCTCGCCCGCGGTGCCGCCCCTCGTTCGTTCGAGGGCCGAGCCTTTCCAGAAGGGATCCCTGCGGGAACACGGAAGGCTGCGCCCCCGGCGCGGCCTTCCCTGTTGCTTCCCCGCGACTGAATCCTACGCCCGCTGTGTCTTGACCGCCCCGGTCTCCAGCGCTGTCTCATAAGAGCGATGTGGGCGCAAGCTGATCCGAACGAGCATGCGGTCAGCGTTGACAGCCCGCGCGATCTGGGGCGTGTCCGGTCTCGCCGGCAGGCAAGCCAGCCGAGCGAAGAACGGCCTGACCGCGAAGTGGAGCTGAACCGACTCCTGCGGGTCGGTCACCAGCGCGGCGTCACCCTCGACCTGCCTGCCTGCCAGCCACACCCGCATCTTGGGGTTGGGTCGCAGATTCCTTCACCAGGCATCGCCGGTGGTCACCCACACTTCTTCGCCACGCAGAAGGTAGGCGACCGGCGTGCTGTAGCGGCGTCCGCTGCGCCGGCCGCTCCATTCACGACCCGCGAACCAACGGCTTCCAGGGGCCAGTGCGGCGGCGATCGGAGCAGGCGTTTCATGATTGGGTTCCAGACAGACAGCAACCGGCCGAGGAGCGTTCCGCGCAGAGCAGGTGACTCGATGCGGCTCACGACCTCCCTCGCCAAGCTTGCTGCAACCCAGCCTGGCCCCGCCTACCTTCTCGCGGGGGCCGCGGTTGCGGCGCGAATCGCGGCGTCGAGGCCGTCGAAGTGACCCACCAGCTCGATTCGCGCGCCATCGGTGCTGTCGCGCCACGAGATAGGCACCCGCCGCTTGCCACCAATGAAGCCGCATCTCGTCCCCAGCGGCATTCCGAAGATTCGCCCACTCCCGTCTCGCGCTCGGTCGCACGCGCGCCGGCGGTCAGGCGGGGCAGGCGCCTCGTAGCTTGGCTACCTGCGGAAACGTCCGCGCCCGAAGTACCCAAGCAGCGCGAGGACGAGGAGGATGATCACAATGATCCAGATCAGGTTCATCACACTCTCCCTTCACGAGCGGTGTGGCGAGCGGTCAAGCTTCGCATGCTGGACAGTCTAAGCCGAGCGCCGGCTGCGCGACTGGCGATCTCCGGGCACATCCGGTGTGTCAATCTGAGACCGGCGCTGCTGTCGCGCGGCGATTCCCGGCTGGCGTCGGTTGGGGATCGAGACCGCGAGTCTCGTGACCCCATAACTGAGGCGATTTCGCTCGGCCTCCCACGCTCGTAGCACAGCGCTCACACGGAAATGCTTGACATGCAAGAGGCCGCTGGTTCGAGTCCAGCGCCGCCCACCACCGACCGCTTCGTGCTCAAACTGACCGCGTATCTGCGCGATCACCCGACTACGAGCCTTAGTACAGCGCTCCGTGACCGCATAACTGACGAACTTTCTCCCCGCTCGTCAGGAGGTCTCCGGGGGCAGCCCGTGACCCACTCGCCGCCGCGCATCGCTGCAACGCGCGCCCAACC
>JALYTG010000067.1 GCA_030854405.1 Chloroflexota bacterium
CCTGGCGTTTGGCGTTCGCGTCATCGCCGGCGACATAGCCGTCGATCGTCGCGCCGCCCGCCGTCGGATCCGCCTGGTTGGAGGCGAAGACCGTGTTGAAGGCCTTGACGACGTGAGCGTCGGGGAGGCGGCGCTGGAGCTCCTCGGCCGCCGAGGTGTCGGTGGCGAGCCCGGAGTAGTCGGGCTTCAGCGGGTTCGTCACATCGATCACGGTGCGACCAACGGTCCCATCCGCGATCTCCCCGGCGACCTGCGCGCCGGCTGCGTACGGGACGGCGAGGATGACGACCTTGGCGCCCTTCACCGCGCTGGCGGCGCTGTCCGCCGAGTCGGCGCCGATCTCGCGTGCTGCGGCTCGCGCGGTTTCCGGGCTGTGTGCGGCGAGCGTCACGTCGTGACCGGCGCGCGTCAGGGAGGTGGCGAGTGCCTTGCCGACGTTGCCTGCTCCGATGATTGCGACCTTCATGGTCGATCCGTTCCTTTCTCGATGGACTTGGGCGATGCCAAGTGGAATTTGTTGGTGGCCAAATGATGCCACGGTGGTTTGCCCTTGTCAATACCTGTTTTGTGGAGGCATAATGCGGGTATGACCGCATCACCGGCCGTCACGCGCAAACGCCCCCTCGTCGGCGGCCAGATTCGCCGACGCCGGCGTGACCGCGGGTTGACGCTGGCTGCAGTCGCCGACCTGACCGGGCTCAACATCGGCTACCTGAGCCAGGTCGAGAACGACAAGGCATCGCCCTCGCTCGAGACGCTCTCGGCGCTTGCTGCTGCACTCGACGTGCCGATCGCCTGGTTCCTGCTCGACGCGAGCATCGGTCCGCGCCTGGTTCGGGCCTCGGAGCGCCCGAAGCGACAGCTGCCCGGCTCATCCGGAGGCTTGACCCAGGTCGACGGGGGCATCGCGCGGGAGATCGCGATCTTCGAGGGAATCATCCCACGTGGGAGCCGCACCGGCTTTCATGCGCACCCGGGCGACGAGCACCACGTGGTCCTCTCCGGGCGCCTTCGCATCACGCAGGGCGAGTCGGTTGTAGAGGCCGGGCCCGGCGACTACGTCTTGCTGGATGGGACCCTGCCGCACGACGCGGAGGCGATCGGCGACGAACCGGTCCGCCTGCTCATCGTCTACCCGCGCGGCGGGCACTCCGAGCTGACGCGCGCCACCTGAGTTGCGCTCAGCGCACGTAATGGCCGTCTTGCTCCGCCAACCTGGCCGCTGGTGCGCCCAGCGCGACAGGCGGCCAGGCAGGGCGAAAGGTTGAGTCGAATCGGGTCAAGTTGGCCGTTTAGTTGCGCGGCCGCACGTAAGCCCGCGGCGTCCGTCAGGACAGGTGGGACCGATAGAATGGCAGGCGATGTTCTACGTCCAGCGCGGCACGGTGCCGCACAAGCGGCACACGCAGTTTCGCAAGGATGACGGTGGCCTCTACGCCGAGGAGCTGTTCGGCGTCGAGGGATTCACGGGAAGAGCATCGCTCCTCTACCACCACACGCCGCCGACCCAGACGCACCAGATCGAGAAGGTGCGCGACGTCGCCATCGAGCAGAGCCCCGACGAGGCGTCAGGGCCGCATCGGCATCGGCTGGTGAACACCGCCCCCCTGGCGCCCAATGGCGACGGCGTGACCGGGCGCATCCCGCTCTTCTACAACGCGGACGTTACCTTCGGTGTGGTACGGCCTTCGCAGGGCATGGAGCGCTACTACCGCAACGGCGAAGCCGACGAGATGTACTTCGTCCACGAGGGGAGCGGCACGCTCGAGACCGTCTTCGGACCGATCGGCTACGGCCCCGGTGACTACCTCGTCTTACCGATCGGCACGACCTTCCGGTTGCGCCCCGACTCCGGCGTCGCGCAACGCATGCTCTGGGTCGAGTCCCCGTCGAGCATCGTGCCGCCCAAGCGCTACCGGAACGACTTCGGACAGCTCCTCGAGCACTCGCCGTACTGCGAGCGCGACATCAGGCCGCCGGCCGAGATGGCGCCAATGCTCGACGACGGCGACTACGTGATCGAGGTCAAGACGCGCGGCCGGGTCACCGCCTACCACTACCAGCACCACCCGTTCGACCTCGTGGGCTGGGACGGACACCTCTGGCCCTTTGCGTTCAATATCTCGGACTTCGAACCGATCACCGGTCGCGTCCACCAGCCACCGCCGGTGCACCTCACCTTCCAGCCGCGCAACTACGTCATCTGCAGCTTCGTGCCGCGCAAGTTCGACTACCACCCGCTCTCCATCCCGGCGCCCTACAACCACTCGAATATCAACAGCGACGAGGTGATCTACTACGTTGCCGGCAACTTCATGAGCCGCAGAGGTGTCGACGTCGCGTCGTTTACCGTCCACCCCGCTGGGATACCGCACGGGCCGCATCCGGGCACTGTTGAGGCGAGCATCGGGAAGGAGGCCACGGAAGAGCTGGCGGTCATGATCGACACCTTCCACCCGCTCCACGTCACGAAGCAGGCATCGGAACTGGAGGACGATCGCTACCCGTACTCCTGGATCCCGCCCGAGGATGGCGCCGAGCACGCCCGCCAGCTCGGTGAGCGAGGCCCTGAAGCCTTCCCCGACTAGCCCTCAGGCGCGTCGACGTTGACGGTGAGCGGCCCGCTCCCGATGCGGACCATGCGACTGACTCTGGAGCGACGGGTGGCGGAGCGGTAGCATCGGTCCTGCAGCAGGAGGCCGATCCATGACCGATGCCGTAGCCGTCCCGATCAACCTCTTTGAGAACGACCGCGAGCTGATGGTGGTGACGCCCATGCCCGGGGTGGCTCCCGAGGACATCAGCGTCGAAGTGACCGCCGACGGCGCGCTCACCCTGCGCGCACAACAGCACGGCGCCGGGCAGGAGCGCATCGCCTACCTCGTGCGAGAATGGGCATACGGTCCGTACGAGCGGACCTTAGATCTGCCGTGCGCCGTCGATGCCAGTCGCGCCAACCTGTCGTACGGCAACGGCGTCCTGTCGGTCACGCTCCCGAAAGCCGATTCGACCGCGCCGTCACGCCTGGTGGTCGACCGCACGGGGCATACCCGCGGCATGGCGCTCGGCCATCCGGGCGAGCGCGGCGGGATTCGTCAAGCTTAGGTGATCCTCTACTTCCTGCGCCACGGCAAAGCCGGCGAGCAGAGGGCCGTCGACGACGAGACGCGGGACCTGACCGCCGAGGGAGAGGCTGCCCTCCGCCGAGCGGTACCCCTCTGGCGTCGTTTGAACCTTCGTCCCGACCTGGTGCTCTCGTCTCCGCTGGTGCGGGCACGGCAGACTGCGGAGCTCTTCTGCTCCGGCCTCGAGGCCCCCGCGCCGGTCTTCGACGAGACGCTCGCTCCAGGTGCCGAGTGGGGCAGCTTCGCCCGCGCCATGGCTCGCGTGCCCGACGCGCGGCGGGTCCTCTTCGTGGGCCACGAGCCGGACCTCTCGTCGGCGGTCGCGCTGCTGACCGGCGCGGCCTCCGTTCGACTGCGCCCCGGCGGGCTGGCCTGCGTCGAGTTCTATGGAGTGCCCGAACCGGGCACCGGCGAGATCGCCTGGCTGCTGGATCCCGACCTGTACGTGGAGCCTGACCGCTGAGCCCGACGGTGTCGCCGGGGGGCATACTCTCGACCATGGTCGATCGGCGTATCGAGCTGCATACCCTGCTGCTGTGCGACTACGCACTCACCGCGCAGGACGGAAAGATCAGCGCGGTCGGCATCTTCGGCCAGATCAACGTCGGCCAGCTGCCAGCCGTGCACGGCCGATGCTTCGTCGTCGCAGTGCTCGAGGCGGAGCCGGGACAGCACGAGCTTACGCTCCAGGTGGTCTCACCAAAGGGGGTCGGCATCCTGGACCACCCGCCGCAGCTGCGCATCGACGTGCCGGAGAATGCGACCTCGGCAAACATCATCGCCGACCTCACCGGGATGCGGATCGAGGAGCTGGGTCGTCACCGGATCGAGCTGCGTGCGGGCGATCGGCTGCTGGGGAGCACACCATTCACGATCTATCTGGTCTGGCAATCGCAGCAGGGTGGGAACGCCTGACGGCCTCACGCCACTGACAGATGCGACGTTCAATGAGCATGATTGAAACGCTCTCCCTCGAAGCTCGGTATACCGCCGTCCGCACCACGGGCATCTTCTGCCGCCCTGGGTGCCCCGCGCGTGCCCCCCTCGCCCGCAATGTCGAGCTCTTCGGCTCGCCCGCCGCCGCGCTGTCGGCGGGGTACCGGCCCTGTCTCCGCTGCCGGCCGGCTCCGATCGTCATCACGGCCGAGCTGACGACTCCACTGGGGCCGATGGTGGCCGGCGCGACCGACGAGGGCATCTGCTTGCTGGAGTTCACCGACCGGCGCATGCTGCCGACCCAGCGCGCGATCGTCTCCCGCCGCTTCGGCGCGACGCTGGTGGCGGGGCATCATCCCCTGCTGCATCGGCTGCAGGGCGAACTGGATGCCTACTTCGCCGGGACGCTGCGCAACTTCACGATGCCGATCGCGGCGCCCAGCGGTGCGCTCGACGAACGCGTCTGGGCCGAGCTGGTGGGGATCCCCTATGGCGAGACGGTCACCTACCAGGAGCTCGCCCACCGAGTGGATCGGCCAGGCGCGCATCGCGCGGTGGGCAGCGCGAACGGTCGAAATCGGATCGCGATCATCATTCCCTGCCACCGCGTCATCGAGAAGGGCGGCGGACTGGGCGGCTACGGCGGCAAGATCTGGCGCAAGGAGCGCCTGCTCGCCCTCGAGCGAGTGGCAGCCGCCTAGCGGTTGGCCTTCCAGGCCACCAGCACGCCCACGTCCTCGTATTTCCAGACCACGTCCACCGCGTCGAACCCCGCGGCCGTGAGCCAGGTCAGGTGCTCCGCGGTGGTGTCGGGGTGGTCATGCGCCGCCTCGTGGGCATCGGCCGCCGGGAGCTGGTAAAGCTCCAGCAGCAGTGCAGAGGCGTGCCGAAAGTAATCCGCCACCACGAAAAGGCCGCCCGGGCTGACATGCTCCCAGATGCGGCCGAAGAGGTGCCTCTTCTGATCGGACCAGAGGTGATGCACCGCGAGCACCGAGAGAATCGCGTCGTAGGTTCCCTCGATCGCCGGCTCGACGATGTCGCTCTGGCGCAGCTCCACCCGATCCTCGTGGCCGGCGAGCCGTTGCGCGGCCCGTGACAGCATCTCACCGGACACGTCGAGGCCGGTGACGCGGGTTTCGGGAAGGGCGTCGAGGACCCGGAGAAGGGTGTAGCCGGTGCCAGCGCCAAGGTCGAGCACGCGCTTTGGCGGTCGAAGGCTCAGGAGCGAGGTGAGCGTATCGTGGATCTCTTCGTAGCGCGGCACCATGTCGCGGATTTCGGCGTCGTAGCTCGGGGCCCACTCGTCGAAGTGCTGTCCGATCGATTTCATCGCGCTTGAGTATGATCGTCGGCCCATCGCGTATCGAGGCCGATCAGCCGGTGCGGATATCGGTCCCCATGGCGTGGTAGCCGCCGTCCACGTGGATCAGCTCGCCGGAGGTCATCGGGGCCCAGTCGCTCAGCAGGAGGCAGACCATCTGGCCGACAGGAGTGGCATCGGTAAGGGACCAACCGAGCGGCGCCCGGTTCAGCCACTTATTCGCGATCTGGTCGAAGCCGGGAATCGACTTGCCGGCCATGCTGCGAATCGGCCCGGCGGAAACCGTGTTGACGCGGATCCCGAACTCGCCCAGGTCACGAGCCAGGTAGCGGGTGACCGCCTCCAATCCGGCCTTCGAAACGCCCATCCAGTCGTAGATCGGCCAGGCGTACCGACCGTCGAAGTCGAGGCTGACCACCGATGCGCCGCCGGCCGCTTTCATTGGCTCCAGCATGCCGGCGCTGAGCGCCTTGAGCGAGTATGCGGAGGTCTGAAAGGCGGTCGCCACGCTCTCCCATGGGGTGTGCATGAAATTGCCGCCGAGCGCATCGGTGGGGGCGAAGGCGATAGCGTGCACGAGACCATCCAGGCGGCCCCACCGATCCATGACCGATGCGCGCACGCTGTCGACGGCAGCTGGATCATTGACGTCCATCTCGAGGACGTCGGGGGTCGTCGGCAGCCGCTTTGCCACCCGCTGGGTCAGGCTCATGCCACGTCCGACTCCCGTCAGCAGGATCTCGGCGCCGGCCTCCTGCGCCACGCGCGCAACCGCGAAGGCGATGCTGTCATCCGTGAGCACGCCGGTGATGAGCAGCTTCTTGCCTTCCAGCAACACGCGCGAAACCTCCATGCACCGCCGAAGCGGTCGGCTCGGGATCGATCTACCCTAGCAGACCGCCATGATGGTCCATCTGTACGACTACGCCGTTCCGACCGCCGACCCGGAGAGCGGCATTCCCGACCTGCGCGCATCGCTCACCGAGCTGCCGACCGAAGAACGGAAGGCGCTGCTCACTGGCCTCTTCAAACCGGAGCGAATCCCGGGCACCATGGAGCGTCTCAGCACGCTCGTGGCAGAGGTCGAGATCGCCTTCGCGGACCTGCTGACCCTGCTTGACAATGGCACGCGAGCTCGTCGCTTCGTGGCCATCGACGAGGCGAAGGCGGTCCTGGACCGATACCTCCCTGCTTCGGTGATCTCCGGGACCCATGACTGGGATGTCGCTCGGCTGCTCGAGCCGTATGGCGACGGCTCGTACCACGGCAAGCTGCTGAAGCGGACCCGCAAGCAGTTGCGTTCGGTGAGCAACCGCGAGGCGCTCACAACGCCCTTTCTGTACCGACGCCAATGGTGACCGGGTGACCCGTCGCCGCACAACGCGCCGCGGCCGCCCCTACCAGCCGCTCCCGCCTCGGCGCAGTCACTGGGTGGCGCGGCTCCTGGTCCTCGCCGTGGGCCTCTTCCTGTTGCTTGGCGCGCTGGCCTTCGCCATCGGGCGCTGACCTACCCGCCGATTTCGGATGCCAGCGGGCGCCGATACGCCAGCGCCAGCACTCCGATGCCGACCGCGGTCACGGCCCCGGCGACCGGATAGATCGCGGCCAGGCCCATCGGCGTCTGCGTGACCAGGCTGCCGAGCGCTGGACCCACCGCGAACCCGACGTTGACCGGCAGGAACGCGAATGTCATGACCCGGCCGCGCGCCTCGTCGAGCGCCGAGCTCGACAGGACGTTGAACGATAGCGAGAAGACGCTCGAGGTCACGCCGTTGAGGACCGCCCACAGGACGGTGAAGGTGAGCAGGTCGCGGGTCAGCGCGGGCAGCGGCCAGAGCACCACCGCGACCCCGGCGACGATGAAGAGGATGCGCCAGTGCCCGAATCGGTCCGCCAGCGCGCCCAGCGCCGGGCCGATCAGCAGCGTGACCAGGCCGCTCGCGCCGAAGACCCAGCCGATGGTGGTACCGAGCTGCGCGGGATCCCCGGTGTAGAGCGCCTCGACCACGAGCGAGGTGTAGGTGTACGCCAGCATCCAGCCCGCGAAGAGTAGGAAGAGGGCTGGAAAGAGGAGCCGTAGGCGCGGCGAGCGCAGGATGATTCGGACCGATTCGGCGGCCATCCCCAGCAGCGAACCCCGGGCCGTGCCGCGGAAGGTGTCGCGGTACCCGAATGTCATTCCGAGAATCACCAGGAGCATCACCGCCGCGTCGATGCCCATCAGCGTCCGGAATCCCAGAACGTCCACGATCGGGCCGCCGACCAGCGGTCCAAACACCGCCCCGAGCGGTGAGGCGCCGGCCATCACCGCGAAGGCGAGTCCGGTTCTGCCCGGTGGCACGCGCTCCTGCAGGGTGGTCATCATCAGTCCGCTGTTGCCCAGCGAGAAGCTGCTGATCGAGCGCGCGACCACGAAGAGCCAGACGTTTCCTGAGAGCATGGCCAGGCCACCGGCCAGGAAGTGAGCCACGAACGAACGCACGATCACGGGCTGTCGCGAGTAGCGATCGGCGAGCGCGCCCCAGAACGGCAGGAGCGGCAGCCCCACCAGCATCGAGATCGAGGCGATTGCACCGGTCAGAGCTTCGATATCACCCTTCCCCCTGATCCCCAGCTCGCGCAGGAAGAGCGGAGTGAAAGCGACCATCTGGCTCCAGAAGGCGGCCTCGATCAGCCCCGCCACGCTGAAGAGCGCGAGGAGCCAGGTCCACGACGAGGTGCGCAGCCCCGCCGCCGCTCCGGTCACAGGGTCTCCAGCATCAGCTGGTTGAGGTGCCACAGGAGCTTCCGGAGCTCGGGCCCGGCCTGGCCACCCACCGGGGCTCCCACGCGACCAGCGCGGCAATCAGGACCACCAGCAGCAGACCGATGCGGCGCAGGCGGCACATCGGCGCATGCTAGCGCCGGTCTGAGCTCCTGGGCTCCCGCTCGAAGGGGATGCCGAGCGGCGATGCCGCCGCTCAGTCGAAGCGCAGGGGCTTCACCGAACTAGGGCAGACCGAGCTTCGCTCTGCACGTCGGCCAGGGCTGGAATCCGCGCTTCGCGTAGAGCGCCTCGCCCACGACGATCTGCTCTTCGCGCGTGCCGAGGTCGGGGCGCGGGGCATACTTCATGCCGCCGTACGTCGCCCAGGTGGTGGGGTCGAACTGGAGGCCGCCGTAGTAGCCGTTTCCGCTGTTGATGGCCCAGTCTCCGCCCGCCTCGCAGAGGGCAAGGCGATCCCAGACTGCGCCATTGAGAACGAATGGCGCCGGAGTGGCGGCGACGCGGGCGGGAGGCCCCTTCGCCTTCGGCGCCGCAGCCGCCTTCGGCGACGCGGTCGGCCGGAAGTAGAGGGTCGCCTCGAGTGCGACATTCGGGTGGGCCCAGGTTGAAGCGGAGGATCCCGCACCAATGGCCTCGGGGGAGACCGGCCGGGCGGTGAGCGCGACGCTCAGTGTCGACGACCGTCCGCGACCTGCGAGCGTGCCGCGGTCAAGCGTGACGGAGCTCCGTTCGGCGGCGTCGAGCAGGCGCTGAGTCTGTGGCGCGACGGATGTGACGGATCGCGCGGAAAGGGGGGCCAGCAGGCCGATTCCCACGCCGCTGATGATCGTCAACGCGGCCACGCGCCGCAGTAGGTCCCGCAATAGAATCCCCGGTACGTTACGTCCTTCGGTCAGCCCCAGAGCCGCGGCGCCGATCGGCAGACGCGTTTCCGAGACGAGCGGCCACCCTACCATCTGATCCCGGGCGTGTCGAGGGTACGAACGCCCGCCCGACTGCGCCGACGGGAAACGATCGAGGAGGCAAACATGCCGCTAGAAGAGCCCCATCATCGCAGCGGCCCGGTGGTGCGAGCCGGCTCGGAGCACCGCGCCACCGAGGATCAGCGCCTCCTGCAGGCGCGCCCCACACCGGAGTTCCTGCAGACCGACACCTGGCGGGCGCTGCGCATCCTGGGCGAGTTTATCGAAGGGTTCGATGCGCTCGCCGGCATCGAGTCGGCGGTCAGCGTCTTTGGATCGGCCAGGGTCAAGCCCGCCGACCGGTACTACAAGGCGGCGCGCCGGCTGGCGCATGAGCTCGCCCAGGCCGGCTTTGCGATCATCACCGGCGGCGGGCCCGGGATCATGGAGGCCGCCAACCGCGGGGCGCGCGAGGGGGGCGGCCTCTCGATCGGATGCAATATTGAGCTCCCGTTCGAGCAGGGACTCAACGCGTACGTCGATCTGGGCATGGAGTTCCGTTACTTCTTCGTGCGCAAGGTGATGTTCCTGAAGTACGCAGAGGCGTTCTGCATCTTCCCCGGCGGCTTCGGGACGCTCGACGAGCTGTTCGAGTCGCTCACCCTCATCCAGACGGGGAAAGTGGAGCATTTCCCGGTGGTCCTGCTCGGGACCGAGTACTGGGGCGGCCTGCTCGACTGGATGAAGGCACGCCCGCTCGGCGAAGGCAAGATCGCGGCCGAGGACCTCGCCATCTTCACCCTGACCGATGACATCGACGAGGCGGTGCAGGTGATCGTCGACCGCCACCAAAAGCAGGCCAAGGAGCTCGCCAGCCAGAAGGCGACCGAGGAGGCACGCAAGGAGGCGGAGGCCGCATCGTCGTCCACGACGCGCCGAACGTCATGATCGGGGCTTGGCGCTCCGCTCGCGCGACGACAATGGTCCGATGAAGACCGACCCGCCGCCTGAGCTTCCTGATCCTGCGGTCACCCCTCGACCGGCGGCCGGGTCCCTCACGCGCGGCTTCCTGTTCGCCGATCTCCGCGGCTATACGAGCTTCGTCGAGACGCATGGCGCGGCCTCGGCGGTCGACCTCCTGGCTCGCTTTCGCTTCATCGTTCGCGAGCAGATCGACCGATTCGATGGCGCCGAGATTCGTACGGAGGGCGACAGCTTTTATGTCGTCTTCGGCTCCGTCAGCGACGCGGTTCGCGGCGGTCTGGCGATAACAGACGCGGCGCGGCTAGCGTCCCCCGAGCCGTCCGACGAACGGATCCGGGTCGGAATCGGAATCCACGCAGGCGAAACCGTAGAGACGCCGGAGGGATACGTCGGGGCAGCGGTGAATATCGCCGCACGGATCTGTGCCGTGGCGGCGTCCGGTGAAGTTCTCGTCAGCGATACGGTACGGGCGCTCACCCAGACCCTGCTGCCTGTGCGGTTCGTCCCCCGCGGCCGGCGCCAGCTCAAGGGGCTGGCTGACCCGGTGGCGCTGTTCGCCGTGGAACCAACAGCTGCGACTGGGGTGTGGGGCGGCGGGCGCCGGGCCAGGTGGGGGCGTCGCCGCTGGCTTATCGG
>JALYTG010000232.1 GCA_030854405.1 Chloroflexota bacterium
CCTTGAGCGACCTGATGAGCCAGCAGAGCGACATCACCAACCAGATGTCGGATGTCATCGCGCAGATACAGTCGGCCCAGAACGGGTTGACGGACCAGGCTCCGGATCTGATGGCGACGCTTGCTGCGCTCCTCGAATCGCAGACGCAGGACCTGATCGTGCGCTCGAATCAGCTGGCGTGGACGCAGGCGCACATCGGGGCTGGCCTCGCGATGGTCACGCACATTCTTCCGGCCGGAAAAGCGATCGCGGGGCTCGCACTGTCCTGGCCCATGAACGGAGCCAAGGTGACGCAACTGTTCGGCCCGACCGACTTCCTGATGGAACCGCCGATGGGACCGTTCCCACACTTCCATGGGGCCATCGACATCGCCGCGCCGTTCGGTACCACCGTGATGGCGGCGGCGGACGGGGTTGTCGTCGCGGTCGGTCACACCAAGATTGGCTATGGCAACTATGTCGTGATCGCTCACGGCGGCGGCGTCATGACGCTGTACGGGCACCTGCTCGAGACCAACGTGGAGGTTGGGAACAAGGTGGTGCGCGGCCAGCGGATTGGCCTAGAGGGATCCACGGGATGGTCGACCGGCGCACACGTGCACTTCGAGCTGCGCGTCAACGACGCGGTGGTCGACCCGCTGCCCTACCTGCCGCCGATACCAGCCGCCTGAAACCCGCGGTTGCGCGCCATGGCGGAGAAATGGTGCCCCCAGAGGGAATCGAACCCCCGACCTTGACGTTAGGACCGTCCTGCTCTATCCCCTGAGCTATGGGGGCGGCACGTTAGGAAGTCTATTGGTGCGCTGCGCCACGCCGTAACCCGCATCCGAACTGTCGGATGCGGGAATCGCGAGAGTCCGTAGCGCCTCTCCGCAAATTCTCAGGTGCCTCTTAGGCTGATTTCAGAGGCCGCGGGCAGATTCCCAACTATGGAAAACGTCCCCGCGAACCGCCAAGATCAACCATTCGACCGCCGAATGACGCCATCGATGAGGCTCCAGATGGACCATTCGGCCGCCGGATGATGGGCTGCACCGGGCGATTCGAACCTGATTCCCAACATTCTCTGAGCGAACGCACAGGAAACTGGCTCAGCATTGAGCACGATGAACATAGACGGACCCCGGGTCCTCGTCGTTGACGACGAGCCCAACATCACCGACCTGGTCGCGATGGCGTTGCGATATGAGGGCTTCACCGTCAAGACCGCGGCCACGGGTCGCGGAGCGCTCACAGCAGTGATCCAGTTTTCCCCCGCACTTGTGATCCTCGACGTGATGCTGCCTGACATCGACGGCATCGAGGTGCTCCGCCGGCTCAACGGTTCCGGCAACAAGGTCCCGATCATCTTCCTCACTGCCAAGGACGCGACCGAGGACAAGGTCCACGGCCTGACCGTCGGCGGCGACGACTACGTCACCAAGCCCTTCAGCATCGAGGAGCTGATGGCACGCGTGCGGGTGGTGCTGCGGCGCCACGGCAGCGATGCCGACAACGGCAAGCTCTCGCTGGCCGATCTCGAGCTCGACGACGAGGCTCATGAGGTCCGCCGCCACGACCACGTTGTGGAGCTGACAAACACCGAGTACAGGCTCCTCCGCTACCTGCTGATCAACGCCGGTCGCGTGCTTACCCGCAGTCAGATCCTGGATCACGTGTGGCATTACGACTTCGGCGGCGACGCCAGCGTGCTCGAGACATACATCAGCTACCTCCGGCGCAAGGTCGACCGCTACGACCCGCCACTCATCCAGACCGTTCGCGGCGTGGGTTACGTCCTCCGAACGCCCAGAAAATGACGCTGTCGCTCCGGGGGCGGCTGCTGATTGGAGTCATCTCACTTGTCGCGATAGGAGTGTTGGTTGCTGACATCGCCACCTACCTGACCCTTCAGTCATCGCTCGTAAGCAGAATCGACGAGCAGCTTCAGAAACTTTCCACCGTACGGGCGGCCAATGTCGTCCTCGCCGCTCCGCTTTGTAAACCGCGTGGGGCTTCAGGCCCTGCGGACGTCTTTCCCGGAGGAACAATCATGGAGCTGATCGCAGCCGACGGGAGCGTGGTCGCAGCGTGCGGCGTCAGCTTGGCCGGGTCGACTGCCGCCCCCGTGCTTCCAAAGTCGTTTCGAAGTGCCGGCGAAGGCAGGCCGGTCCAGCCTTACACGGTCGACGGTACCGGCGGGGTGTCCAAGTACCGGATGACGAACTGGCACGAGAACGCACTTGGGGGTGGGATGGTGGTCGTTGCGATTCCCCTGACACCCGTACAGGAGACGCTCAGCCAGTTGCTCCAGCTGGAGGCGCAGATCGGCCTTGGTGTGTTGCTTTCAGTAGCAGTCCTCGCCCTCCTGATCATCAGCATTGGCTTGAGGCCGCTTCGACAGATGGGAATTGTCGCCCAGGACATCGCGGCGGGCGATCTCAGCAAGCGTGTCGAGCCGGCGACTCCGAAAACGGAGATCGGAAGGCTCGGTCTCGCACTGAACGGGATGCTCAGTCAGATCGAGGCTGCGTTCGCGGAACGCACCGAGTCGAACATGCGCCTTCGCCGCTTCATCGCGGACGCATCGCATGAGCTGCGCACGCCGCTGACTTCGATTCGCGGTTATTCGGAGATGCTCCGCCGCGGAGCATCGCAATCGCTCACGGACTCGGAGCTGGCCCGCAGGCGCATCGAAGAGGAGTCCGTGCGCATGACCTCGCTCGTCGACGACATGCTCCTGATCGCCCGCCTCGACCAGGGCCGGCCTCTGGAAAAAAAGCTGGTCGACCTTCAGGCGATCGCCCAGGATGCAGCGGCCGACGCGCGCGCGGTCGCGCCGCAGCGCGAGATCACGCTGACCGCGCCGGCTTCGGTGGTCGTCGAAGGCGACGACACCCGGCTCCGGCAGGTGCTCGGCAACCTGGTGCGCAACGCGATCGTGCACACCCCCGCGCAAACAGCAATCGAGATCGCAGTCTCGACAGTGGATGGTGTCGGCCGAATGTCAGTGGCTGACCACGGCCCGGGTCTTCCGGACGAGGAGCTGGACCGGATCTTCGAGCCTTTCTACCGTGCGGATCCCAGCCGCAGCCGCGATAGCGGCGGCGCCGGCCTCGGGCTCTCGATCGTCAGCGCTGTCGTCAGCGCGCATGGCGGGCACGTGACAGTTTCAGAAACAAACGGTGGCGGTGCCACCTTCGAAGTCGAGCTGCCGCTGACTTCTAAGTAATTTCCAAGGTCTCGTACAGCCTCAGTTCAGGAACCGGCGGCAGACTGGAAACCACCAACGACATCCCCGGCTTCCCCCAATGCAGTAGGGGCCGTTCCCTAGGCGGCCCTTACTTGCGGGGAGGCCTCACGCTCTCGCCGCCACCGGCACCGGTTCACCGGCACCGATCCTGCGGTACAGCATCGACAAGGGTCGCGGCGCCCACCAGTTGGCCCGGCCCAGGAGTCGCATGATCGACGGCACGATCAAGATGCGCACGATGGTCGCGTCGATGGCGACGGCGATCGCCAGCGCGATTCCGATGGCCTTGATGATCACCACCTCGGCAAGACCAAAGGCAATGAAGACCGCCACCATGATGGCCGCCGCTCCCGTGATCAAGCGGCCACTCTTCTCGAGGCCCATCGCGACAGCCGCCTGGTTGTCACCGGTGCGCCGGTACTCCTCCTGGATACGGCTGATCAGCAGCACCTCGTAGTCCATCGACATTCCGAAAACGATGCTGAAAAGGATCACCGGGAGGCTCGGATCGATCGGCTGGGCGGAGAACCCGAGCTGCTGGCTGAAGTGTCCTTCCTGAAAGATCCACACCATCGCGCCGAATGAGGCCGAAATGGAAAAGAGATTGGTCAGCACGGCCTTGAGG
>JALYTG010000008.1 GCA_030854405.1 Chloroflexota bacterium
GCGTACAGGTCCTCGGTGTTCTCGCGGACAATGATCAGGTCGACGTTGTCGTAGCGGCTCGCGACCCCCTTCATGCTGCGCGCCGGCCGGACGTTGGCATACAGCTCCAGCGCCTGGCGGAGGGCGACATTCACGGATCGGAACCCGCCGCCGACAGGGGTGGTGATCGGTCCCTTGAGGGCAATCCCGTTGCGGCGAATGCTCTCGATGACGCGGTCCGGTAGCGGCGTCCCTTCGCTGGCGATCGTCGCTTCGCCGGCCTCCTGGATATCCCAATCGAAGCCGATCCCCGTCGCCTCAAGGACCCCGACGGTGGCGTCGGCAAGCTCCGGGCCGATCCCATCTCCGCGGATCAGCGTGACCGCATAGCTCACCCGTCATCCTCTGCGCTGTCGCCGGTCAAAGCGCCGGCGGTGCGCCGTTGAGTCTACCCGTCCGACGGTCTGTCGCATCGGGGCGCGGGTACAATCGGTCGATTCCCAAGCGGTCGCTGGCCACGCCCGAGGGTGCGCGGCCACGCGGCAGCGCGCACAAGGAGAGCGAGTGAAGCTCCAGGAGCACCGAAGCAAGGAGATCCTCGCGCGGTACGGCGTCCCGCTGCAGGCGGGCCAGATCGCCCTGACCCCCGAACAGGCACGGGCCGCCGCACGCGATTTCGGCGGGCGGGTCGTTGTCAAGGCCCAGGTACTCGCCGGCGGCCGCGGCAAAGCCGGCGGGGTGAAGGTCGCCGCCGATCCGGATGAGGCCGAGAAGCACGCTCGCCAGATCCTCGGGATGCAGATCAAGGGCAGCACCGTTCGCACCCTGCTCGTGGCGCCCGCCGTCGAGATCGCGCACGAGTTCTACCTGGCCATGATTCTCGACCGCGCGGCGAAGGCGGTCACGGTCATCGCCAGCGCCGAGGGTGGGGTTGAGATCGAGGAGACTGCGAAGACGAACCCAGAGGCGATGCTACGTCTCCCGCTGCACCCTCTCATCGGCCTGCAGGAGCATGAGGTGCGACGGGTCGGCTACTTCCTGGGGATCCCGAGCGAGCTGCGCAAGGAGTTCGGATCGGTCCTGCGAGGGCTGCACCGGGCCTTCGTTGAGTCGGACGCCGACCTTGCCGAGATCAACCCTCTGGCGGTGACCGCCGGCGGTGCCCTCCTGGCCCTCGACGCGAAGATCGTGCTCGATGAGTCGGGGCTCTACCGTCATCCGGAGTTCGAGGGGCTGCGCGACCTGGCCGAGGAGGAGCCCTCAGAGATCGCGGCGCGCGAGGCTGGGATCAACTTCATCAAGCTCGACGGCACGATCGGCTGTATGGTCAATGGTGCGGGCCTGGCGATGGCCACCATGGACCTCGTGAAGCTGGCCGGAGGTGAGCCGGCGAACTTCCTGGACATCGGTGGCGGGGCGAAGGCGGAGCGGGTGGCGGCCGCATTCCGCATCATCCTGGACGACCCGAACGTCAAGGCCATCCTGGTCAACATCTTTGGCGGGATCACCCGCGGGGACGAGGTCGCACACGGGATCGTCGAGGCCCGCGCGTCGCTCAGCCGACAAGTGCCGATGGTGGTGCGGATCGTTGGCACCAATGCGGAAGAGGCGCAGCCAATCCTGGCGCAGGCGAAGCTGATCACGGCGGACTCGCTCGACGATGCCGCGGCGCGAGCGGTGGCCGCGGCATCTGGATCGCCGGCGTGAGCATCCTGATCAACCGCGAGACCCGGCTCTTGGTGCAAGGGATCACCGGGCGCGAGGGCGAGTTCCACTCTCGGGCGATGCTCGAGTACGGCACCAACGTCGTCGCCGGCGTCACGCCGGGGAAGGGCGGTCAGCGGGCGCTCGACGAACGCGTTCCGGTCTTCAACACGGTCGCCGAGGCGATCGCCGAGAGTGGTGCCAACGCGTCCTGCATCTTTGTGCCTGCCCCGTTTGCGCCGGACGCCATGCTCGAGGCGGCATCGGCCGGCATTCCGCTCGTCTTCTGCATCACCGAAGGGATCCCGGCGCTTGACATGGTGCGCATCTACCACGTCCTTCGCGAGGCGAGGGTCCGCCTGATCGGCCCAAACTGCCCCGGCGCCACGACCGTGGGCGAGGCAAAGGTCGGCATCATCCCCGGCAATATCCACCGCTCGGGCCCGGTCGGACTCGTCTCGCGCTCCGGCACCCTGACCTACGAGGTGGTCCAGGCACTGACCGATGCGGGCCTTGGTCAGACGACCTGCGTGGGGATCGGTGGCGACTCGATCGTGGGCAGCAGCTTCATCGAGATCCTCGACCTGCTCAATCAGGATCCGGCGACCGAGGCGATCGTGATGATCGGCGAGATCGGCGGTGACGAGGAGGAGAAGGCGGCCACCTTCGTTGCGCGCGAGGTGCGCAAGCCGATGGCCGCCTTTATCGCTGGGCGCACGGCGCCTCCTGGCCGCCGGATGGGCCACGCCGGCGCCATCATCTCCGGCGACGCCGGGACCGCGGAATCGAAGCGATCCGCGCTCGAGGCGGCCGGGGTGCGGGTGGCCGACTCCCCGTCGCATATCCCCCGCCTTCTACGCGAGGCGGGCGTGCGCTGAGCGAGTCCAGCCGAGCCGGTGTCGGGCTCTTCCGGCTCTTCGGCTTCGGCTTGACGGCCACCCTCGTTCTGCTCGCCGTGGTTGGGCTCGTCCTCTTGATCGGCTGGCTGCGCAACGATCCGGGGCGCAGTCCGCCGCCGGCCGGCTATCCCCCGGCGGCCTGCGCCGCCTTCCGCGAGCTAACCGCCGCGACGGACGCGTTTGCCGCCGGCGATCTCGCCGCCGTGAGCGCAGACATCTCGCGCGCCGACGGGTCGGTGGCGAGCCTCCCTGCTTGGGAGCCTGGGCGCGACTTCGAGGCTCTGCTCGCCTCGCTCCTGGTCACGCTGCTCGATGCCACGACCGCGGGGCCGAGCGACGCCAGGCTGGAGGTGGCGCAGAACCTCGTCGCCAACGGGCGGACGATGCTGGCCGAGCGGCGCTATGGGTTCGACTGCGGCGTATCCTCCGGATCCCCCTGAAGCAGCTCCCAGAGCACTCCGCTGAGGGTGCGCGGATGGATGAAGGCGACCGCGCCGTCTGCGCCAGGGCGCGGCTGGCGGTCGATCAGCTCGGCCCCGTGCGCCTCCAGGGCGGCGAGGTCGGCCGCGAGGTCGCCGCTGCGGAAGCAGACATGATGCAGCCCTTCACCGCGCTGCTCCAGGAAGCGAGCAATGCCGGAGCCCCGGTCGACCGGCTCGACCAGCTCCAGCCGCGCGGCCGGGGTCGGCCCGCTGGGCAGGAAGCAGAGGCGCACGCCCTGGCTGGCGACTTCGATCACCGCCGTCGAGGGCAGCAGCCCGAAGAGGGCTCGATAGCGCGGCAGCGCCTCATCGATGGAGCGCACCACGATGCCGACGTGGTCGATCGGTCCCAGGCTCACGGGCGGTACTCGCCCCAGACCCGCCGCAGCGCGTGGCTGATCTCGCCCAGCGTGACGTCTGCCTCGACACAGGTCCGGATCCGGGGCAGGAGGTTCTCGGTGCCGACGGCCGCAGACTCCAGGGAAGAGATCGCCTCGGTGGCACGGGTGGCGTCGCGTGCGGCGCGCACCGCCTGCGTGCGCTCGACCTGGCGCCTGGCCGTCTCCGGGTCGATCAGCTGCGCGGCCGGGCGCTGCTCATCGCCCTCTTCCGCGAACGCGTTGACGCCCACCATGACCTGCTCGCCGGACTCGATCGCGCGCTGGAAGGCGTAAGCCGCCTCCGCGATCTCGTTCTGCTGGTAGCCTCGCTCGAGCGCGCTCAGGGTGCCACCCTGCTCGTCGATGGCGGCAAGCTCCGCCCAGATCCGTTCCTCGAGCTCGCCGGTCAGCGCCTCGAGGTAATACGAGCCCGCGAGCGGGTCGACCGGGGATGTCACGCCTGACTCATGGGCGAGCACCTGCTGGGTGCGCAGTGCGAGGCGTGCCGTGGCGGGGGTCGGCAGGCCGAGCGCCTCGTCGAGCGCGTTCGTGTGGAGGCTCTGGGCGCCGCCCAGGACCGCGGCGAGCGCCTGCACCGTGGTCCGCACCACGTTCGTGTCCGGCTGCTGCGCGGTAAGCGTCGAGCCGCCGGTCTGGACGTGGAACCGCATCGCCATCGATCGCGGGTCGCGCGCGCCGAAGCGATCTCGGGCGACCGTCGCCCACACGCGCCGGGCCACGCGGAACTTGGCGACCTCCTCCAGGAGGTCGTTGTGCGCGGCGAAGAAGAACGAGAGCCGGGGCGCGAAGTCGTCGAACTCAAGCCCTGCCTCGAGCGCCGCGTTCGCATAGGCGATGCCGTTGGCGATCGTGAAAGCGACCTCCTGGACCGCGGTGGCCCCGGCCTCGCGCAAGTGGTAGCCGCTGATGCTGATGGTGTTGAACGCCGGCATCTCCGCGCTGCAGTAGGCGAAGGTATCGGTCACGAGGCGCATCGAGGGTCCGGGCGGAAAGATATAGGTACCGCGCGCGATGTACTCCTTCAGGATGTCGTTCTGGAGCGTGCCGCGCAGCTGCTTCGGGTCGACCCCCTGCCGGCGGCCGACCGCCTCGTACAGGGCGAGAAGGATCGCGGCCGTGGCGTTGATCGTCATGCTGGTGCTCACCGCGTCGAGGCGGATATCGGCGAGCAGCAGCTCCATGTCCGCGACCGAGTCGATCGGCACGCCGGTGCGCCCAACCTCGCCCACCGCCAGCGGGTCGTCGGAGTCGTAGCCCATCTGGGTCGGCAGGTCGAAGGCGACCGAGAGGCCAGTCTGCCCGTGCCCGAGCAGGTAGCGGAAGCGGTGGTTCGTCTCCTCGGCGCTGCCGAAGCCTGCGTACTGCCGCATCGTCCAGGTCCGACCGGCGTAGCCCGTCGGCCGGACGCCACGAGTGAAGGGAAATGTGCCCGGATCGCCTAGGTCGCGGTGGGCATCGAAGCCGTCAAGGTCGGCCGGTCCGTAGGCGGTCTTGATCTCGATCCCCGAGGTGGACCGATGGCGTGGCGGCGGTGGCTGCTCGGGGTCGCTCATCGGGATCGATTCTACCGGGCGGCAGGTCACTCCAGCAGCAGCAGCAGCGCCCCGGTGGCGACCGTTTGGCCCGCCTCCACGGCGATCCGACCGACGCGTCCGGGGCGCGGAGCACGCACTTCGTTCTGCATCTTCATCGCTTCGATGGTGACGAGCGACGCACCAGCTTCCACCTCGTCCCCTGGGGCCACCTCGACCGCGACGATCAGCCCGGGGAGGGTCGCCTTGACCTCGACCGGGCCGGCATGGACGGCGGCGCTCCCCTCCGCCTCGACCAGGATCAGCTCCCGCGCAGTCAGAACCTGAACCACGACCCGCCGCCCCCGCACGGTGACCGCCCAATCGCTGCCGGACCCTTCGATGAGCGCCACCGCCCCGTCGGCCAACCGAGCGATCCCACGGGCCCGATCGAGCCAGACGACTGTCGCTTCCGCGGAGACATCGATCGGCTGACCGCCCACCCGCAGCTGGAATGCACTCACCGCTCGGTCGCCTCGGTCGCCTCGCGTCGCGCCTGCTGTGCCCATGGGGACTCGCCGGCGGTTCGCCGGCGCGGGGCGATACCGGGCGTCGACCGGGAGGCTCGGGCATCGGCGGCAGCCGAAGCGGCGGCGCGCGTCTCCTCCGCCGTTAAGGGCGGACCGCTCCCCCAGCGCTCAGCAACGAGCGCGGTGTCGTAGTCGCCGATGCTGAAGCCGGGCTCGTCGACCAGCCAGCGGTGAAAGCCGAGATCGGTCTGGACCCCGCCGATCAGCGTTTCGTCGAGCGCCCGTCGGAGCCGGGCCAGGGCCGCCGGCCTGTCGGCTGCATGGACCAGCAGCTTGGCGAGGAGCGGGTCGTATTCCGTTCGCAGTTCCGTTGCCGCCCCGACGCCGGCATCGACCCTGACCCCCGGCCCGCCCGGCATCTGCCAGGTCGTCACCGTCCCGGCCACCGGGCGGAACCCATCGTAGGGATCCTCCGCGTAGACGCGCACCTCGATCGCGTGCCCGCTAAAGGTCGCGTCGAGAACCTCGTCCGGAAGCGCTTCCCCCGCTGCGATTCGAATCTGCCAGGTCACCAGATCGAGGCCGGTCACCAGCTCGGTGACGCCGTGCTCGACCTGGAGCCGGGTGTTCATCTCCAGGAAATAGTGGTTGCCGTCGGCGTCGAGCAGGAACTCGACCGTCGCCGCGTTCTGGAACTCTACCGTCCTCGCTACCCGCCGTGCGCTCTCGAGCAGTGCGGCACGGATGTCCGGGGTGGCCGCCGGCGACGGGCTCTCCTCCACCAGCTTCTGGTGACGGCGCTGCACGCTGCAGTCGCGCTCGCCGAGGGCCGCCAAACCGCCGTGCCGATCGCCGAGCAGCTGCACTTCGACATGACGGGTTGGCGCGAGCAGGCGCTCCGCATAGACGGTGGCGTCGCCGAACGCAGCCATCGCCTCCTGGCGAGCGATCGCGAGCGCCGGGCCAACCTCCGCCGCGGTGTCGACACGTCGCATCCCGCGGCCGCCTCCACCGGCGGCCGCCTTCAGGAGCATCGGGAAGCCAACCTCACTGAGGTCGAGCTGCCCGTCTGTGAGCGGTACCATGAGCCCGGGAACGATCGGGACTCCCGCCGCGGCGACGGCGTTGCGCGCCGCCAGCTTGTCGCCCAAGGCCGCCAGCGTCGCGGGGGAAGGGCCGACGAAGCTGAGCCCAGCATCGATGACGGCCGTGGCAAAGGCAGCATTCTCCGAGAGGAAGCCGTACCCGGGGTGGACGGCATCTGCGCCGCCGCGCAGGGCGGCCTCGATGACGGCCGGAATCGAGAGATAGGACTCATTCGCCGGAGCCGGACCGATGCGCTCGGCTCGGTCGGCAGCGCGAACGTGCAGCGCGTTGCGATCGGCGTCGGAGTAGACCGCCACCGACTCGATGCCGAGCTCTCTGCAGGCTCGCATGACCCGTATCGCGATCTCGCCCCGGTTCGCGACGACGAGTCGGCGGAAGGGCGGCGCGGCGCTCAATGGTCGATGTCTTTGCGCAAAGACGCTCCGCTCTAGAGCGGAATGTTGCCGTGCTTCTTCGGCGGGGTGGATTGGCGCTTCCCCTCGAGCAGCTGTAATCCGCGAACGATGCGGCCTCGCGTCTCAGACGGAAGGATCACCTCGTCGAGATAGCCGCGCGCAGCGGCGACATACGGGTTCGCAAAGCGCTCCTCGTACTCGGCAACAAGGCGCGTCCGTTCCGCGTCGGCATCGTCGGCCTTTCCGATCCGGTCACGGAAGATGATGTTTACCGCGCCCTCGACACCCATCACCGCGATCTCCGCGGTCGGCCACGCAAAGTTCAGGTCGCCGCGAACGTGCTTGCTGCTCATGACGTCGTAGGCTCCGCCGTAAGCCTTGCGCGTAATGACGGTCAGCTTTGGCACCGTCGCTTCGCAGTAAGCGAAGAGCAGCTTCGCGCCGTGGCGAATGATTCCCCGATGCTCCTGGTCGACCCCTGGCAGGAAGCCCGGCACGTCGACCAGGGTGACCAGTGGGATATTGAAGCAATCGCAGAAGCGAACGAAGCGCGCGGCCTTATCCGATGCGTCGATGTCCAGCACGCCGGCCAGCACCTCCGGCTGCTGCGCCACGATCCCGACGCTGCGTCCCTCGACACGGCCGAACCCGCAAATGATGTTGCGGGCGAAGGCGGCGTGGACCTCGCAGAAGGATCCGCCGTCAACGATTCCGCGGATCACCTCGTGCATGTCGTAGGAGCGCTGCGGCGAATCGGGGATCAGAGCGTCGAGTTTGTCCCCGTCCACATCCGGCTGCGTCCACTCGGCGGCCGCCGGGGTCAGCTCGAGGTTGTTCTGCGGCATGTAGCTGATCAGCGTCCGCGCAAGCTCCAGGGCCTGCGGTTCGGCACTGCTCAGGAAGTGCGCGACGCCGCTTGTCTCGTTGTGAATCCGCGCGCCGCCCAATCCCTCGAAATCGATCTCTTCATGCGTGACCGTCTTCACGACGTTCGGACCGGTGACGAACATGTAGCTGGTCCCCTCGACCATGATCGTGAAGTCCGTGATCGCCGGCGAGTACACCGCGCCGCCAGCGCAGGGACCCATGACCAGCGATATCTGCGGAATAACTCCAGACGCCAGCGTGTTCCGTAGAAAGATGTCTGCATAGCCGCCGAGGCTTACGACGCCTTCCTGGATCCGTGCGCCGCCGGAATCCGAGAGGCCGATGATCGGCGCGCCATTCTGCATCGCGAGATCCATCACTTTGCAGATCTTTTCGGCGTGGGCCTCGGCGAGCGATCCGCCAAACACGGTGAAGTCCTGCGCATAGACGAAGACGAGGCGGCCCTCGATCGTCCCGTGGCCACTCACCACGCCGTCGCCGAGGTACCGCTCGTCGTCGAGACCGAAATCGCTCGCCCGATGCAGAGCGAACGCATCGAGCTCGGAGAAGCTTCCCTCGTCTAGCAGGAGGTCAAGCCGTTCTCGCGCGGTCAGCTTTCCTCGCTCATGCTGCTGAGCGATTCGGTGCTCGCCACCGCCCAACTGGGCTGCGTCCCGCATCTGGTGCAGGCGCGCCAGCTTGTCGGCCGTCGACAAGGACTCCTCCTGTGCGGATGGTGGGCCCAGCAGGGATCGAACCTGCGACCCGCCGGTTATGAGCCGGATGCTCTAACCACTGAGCTATGGGCCCGGCATTCCACGGTGGACAACTTCGAGTATACCGACTCGTCTTTGCACAAAGACACCGAGGCCGGTGCAGCTTGTGGATAAGTCGGCTCCCCGCGACGAAGGCGCGCGAGTATCATCGGATGAGGTCGCGGTCGCGACCAATCTCCCGCCAAGCCACACGAAGGGTGTTCCTTTGACCAAGGTGATCTCGATTGCGAATCAGAAGGGTGGCGTCGGCAAGACGACCTGCTCCATCAACCTCGGCGGGGCGCTCGCCGAACGAGGCTATCGAGTGCTCTGTGTCGACATGGATCCCCAAGCCAACATGACGGTCGGCCTTGGGGTAGCGCTCTCCGACGTTCAGGCTTCGATGGCCGACGTGCTGTCGGAGGATCGAGTCTCGCTCGACGACATCGTGCGCGAGACGGAGAGCCCCGGCCTCTGGATCGCCCCCGCAACCCTCGAGCTCGCTTCGACCGAGGTCGAGCTCTTTACCGCAATCGGCCGAGAGATGGTGCTGCGCGACGCCCTCTCGGGCTGGGTCGAGAATCAGTTCGATGTTGTGATCATCGATAGCCCGCCGACGCTCGGGCTGCTGACCATCAACGCGCTGGTCGCCAGCTCGCGCGTCATCATCCCGGTCCAGACGCAGTACTACGCCATCAAGGGCCTCACCGCGCTGATCAAGGTGATCAACACGATCAAGCTGAAGCTGAACCACGACCTCGAGGTGCTGGGCCTCCTTCCCACGTTCTTCGACGGGCGGACCGTGCTCGCCCGGGAGATGCTCGACAACCTGCGCGGACTGGGCGATCACCGCGTCTTCAATACGATGATCAAGAACACGGTGAAATTCGGCGAGGCTCCCCTCACCGGACGCCCGATCACCGACTATGCCAGCAACTCTGCCGCTGCCAGGTCGTTCCGTGAGCTGGCGCAGGAGGTGATCGAACTTGGCTAATAAGCGTCCTGCCTTCCGAGAGAATATCCATCGCCTCTTCGACGAGGCTCAGCAGACCGACCTGGCGCCGGGGATCGTGTCGCTGATCGAGTCGCGCGCCACGCACGCTCAGATCCGCGAGATCGGCGTCGAGCGGATCCTGCCCAATCCCGCCCAGCCGCGTCTCTCGTACGAGGAGGACTCGCTCACCGAGCTGGCCGATTCCATTCGCGAGCACGGCGTCCTCCAGCCGATCCTGGTTCGCCCGATCGGTCACCAGTTCCAGCTGATCGCCGGGGAGCGGCGCTGGCGCGCCTCGCGCCTGGCCGATCGGTCGACCATTCCGGCGATCGTCGCCGAGTTCGACGACGATACGGCCCTCGAGGTCTCGATCATCGAGAACCTGCAGCGAGAGGACGTGTCACCCCTTGAAGAGGCGGTCATGTTCCGCAAGATGACCGACCTCGGATACAGCCTGCGCCAGCTTGCGCAGAAACTTGGCAAGGACAAGGGCTACATCGAGAACCGCCTCCGCCTCTCGGAGGCGCCAGCAGATATCCGAGAGCTGGTGTCTTTGCGCAAGGACACGATCTCGCACGCCTACGAGCTGATGAAGATCGGGGACGAGCGGAAGAGGCGGCGCTTGGGCAAGAAGGTGATCGCCGGCGAGCTCACGCTTTCCCGGCTGCGGGCGATCACCGGCGGCGCGCCGGCCGATGAGCCCACGGCCCAGCCGAAGCGGCGCGCGCGAACGGTCGCCGGCGAGGCGGTCGCCGCGAGCGCTGCCGATGACGCGCTACTGAGCGCGCGAGGGAAGCTGGCCGACGGGATCGAGGAGCTAGTCGACCTGCTCCGCGACCCAGATGTGATGGCGCAGATCCCCGACGTGAATCGGGACAATTTTGCGAAGCACCTGACGATCACGAAGCTGAAGATCGAGAACGCAATCGCCATCATTCGAGCCGGAACGGGGAGTCGCGAAGAGACCGCCTGAGCGATCAGGGGGTGTACGACATGACCTCGCGGTGCTGAACCAGGAACTTCACCAGCCTTGTGCGCGCGTCCGGGTCGATTCGTCGGAGGCCGGCCACCGCCCTCGGTAGCTCGAAGATCGGTGCCGCCAGCTGGCCGGCGGTGTCGATCCCCACCACGTGGTCCGGTCCCCCGCCGACAAGGAAGGCACGCTGAAAGCCTCGCCCGTCGAGCTTGGCGGCGGCACAGAAGCGCTCTATGGCATTGCCGACCCCGAGGCGCTTCGCGAAATCCACGAAGAGATCGCCCGCCCAGGTGTCGATCTGCTCGTCGCTCTGTGCCGCCACCATTGCGCGGTAGGCCTTCTCGTCGCTCTCCACGCGCTCCTCCAAACGTCGGACCAGCTTGATTCTAGCGCGCGATGAATCGCCCGAATCGGTCCCGATGCGCCTGCTATCCTGCCGCCAATGATCAACCGGATCGGCGATCCACGGACCGAAGATACCATCGTCTACGAGCTGCTTCGGACTCCGCGCGGGTCCACCTCCGCCGAGGTCGTCGGGCGCGCGATCTTCCGCGGCGGCCGAGCAACGGTCGAGGCACCGGAGTCGGTCAGGCTCGCCGTGGAGGAGCAGCTCAACCGCGCGTTCGTCGACCGGCTCCAAGCCGATGAGCGGCCGCGCGGATACCGCCGCAGCGGCCGCGGGATTGTCGAGATGCTGGTTCCCGGCATGGCCGAGCATTTCATCGCGCGCATGCGCGGGCTGTGGCTGAGCTACCCCGACGGCTCCATCGTTACGGCACGCGCCGGGATCGGAAGCGGCGCCCCCACCCGCCCCGCTGTACGCAGTGAACCGGCCGAAGCGCCGCCAGTGACCGATCCGGCGATTCGCCGGGCGACCCTCGCGACGATCGACCAGGGGAGCCGGCCCCTGACGCGCAGCAATGCTCCGCAGACCGGCTTGCGCGGGGACGAGGCGCCGTCCGTCAACCGCACCGACTGCGGCTGGCTCGTCTGAAGGCGCGGGGCCGCGCTGCTTCCGGGAGGCAGCTATCCGACTCCCGACGGTCAGGTATCATCGCCCCGATGTCGTTGAAGCGGTACCTGCTGCTGCCGGCACTGATCGCGGGGATCGGGATCGTGTACTGGCTCCTCAGCCATGACCCTGTGCGCGGAACATACGACTGGGCCGGGGCGGCGATGCTCATCGTCTTTGCCGCCGCCATGGCGGTGATGGGCTTCGTCCTGCTTCCAACCCTCGACAACGTCGGCCCGACGGCTCCTGTCGACGAAAACTGGCACGAGTCGAATCGCTGACGGCGCGGCCTGAACTCGGGGCCGGACCCCTCTGCCCGAGGCTGGAGAGCCGGGCTCAGCCTCCCAGAAGCAGCACCGCTGCCTGCGTCCGTCCCCTTGGGCGTGAAGCTCAGCGAATCCCGGTGTCGTAGGCCACCATGAGGGGCTGGAGAGCCGCTCCCTCGCGCACAGTCAGCTCGATCGGAGCTGCCGTCCCCATGAGCCCCTGCACCTGTTGGGGCACCAGCTGATACTTGCCGGGCGCGAGCCGCAGTCGAAAGCTGCCGTCAGGGGCGGTCGTCGTGCGCGCGACTTCGCTTCCATTCTCGGTGACCACCAGGACCGCCCCGGCGACTGGCCGATCGGCACACGCTGGATCGGGTGGCACCCGCTCAACTGGGCAGACCGGACCGGCCTGCGCGACCCCTGTCACCTCGACGGTGGGCTGGGCGCGGGGCGCCTGGCAGCCCGCGATCAGGCCGATGACGAGGATGAGCAGCAGGCGGGATGACATGGCCGCCAGACGCGGCCGGCTCAGTCCTGGTTCCCCAGTCACGTTCCCCGGGTCCGGCGGGCGACGCGGCGATGCACCGTCTCGGCCGTCACATTCGGATCGCCGCGTGCTACCCGAGTCGCAGGCCATGGCGCTCGGCCAGCACGGGGATCGTGCTGACGTCGATCTCGAGCCCGTAGTGTGCGGCGATCTCACCGATGGCGGCCTCGTCCCGATCGGTCGCCGCGAGGAGCGGCACCATCTCGCGAAAGTAGTTCTCGAAACCCGCAGGCGAGATCAGCTCGAGCAGGCGCGCCGGCTCGTCCCCCGCATTCCAGAACGTGTGCGGCACGCCGCGGGGCTTGAACACCAGGACCCCGGGTGTCGCCTCGAACTCCTCGCCGCCGAGCTGCACCCCGAGGCGGCCCTCCAGCACGTACGAGTACTCGTCCTCGTTGCGGTGCGTGTGCAGCGGAGCGCCAAGCGCGCGCGGCGGGAGCGGGTGCTCGACGAGGCTGAATCGCCCTTCGGTCGTCGCCCCGTCGATCATGAAGCGGACGCCCATGGCACGAAGGCGCACAAGCTGGCCCTCGTCCGGCCCGAGCGTGTGGCGAGCTGGTGCTTGCATCTTCCTCCAATTTCGTTTTACATGGTGTCCATCGGATAATGCAGGGCGAGTGGCCCCGGTGTCAACCTTCATTAGCGTCGTGTAAAGCGAAATGCCCGAGAAGCGCAATTACGAGCTCAGAAAGCGTGCGGAGCGGCTCATGGAGACGCGCGGTCGGATCACGGCTGCGACCCTCGAGCTCCACCGGACCGTGGGTCCGGCGGCGACACGCATCACCGAGATCGCGCGCCGCGCCGGGGTCCAGCGGCCTACCGTCTACAACCACTTTCGCGACGAAGCCTCGCTCCTTGCTGCGTGCTCGGCCGAGTGGCGGGCGCTCCACCCGCGCCCAGACCCCGCCGTATGGCTCCAGGTCGAGGCTGTCGGGGAGCGGCTGCGGCTGGGCCTGCGAGAGCTCTACCGCTGGTATCGGGAGACGGAGCCGATGACGGCGAACATCCTGCGCGATGCCACGCTCGTTCCGGCGCTCCGCCCATTCGTCGAGCGCGGCCTGGGCGGCTATCTCGAAGATGTGCGGCGGATCCTGACCCAGCCGATTCGGGTCAAGGGCCGTCGCCGCGCGCGCGTCGACGCAGCCGCCCGCGCCGCAGTCGACTTTCACGTCTGGCGCGCCCTCGCCCCCATCGGCGACGCATACGCCGCTGAGCTGTCGGCTGGCCTTGTCGAGCTGGCGGCTAGCGGGTAGCCGAGGCAGAAGCCGATTCGGCTGACGCGCCGGTGGCGGACGGCTCGATGATCACCTTGATTCCCTCGCCGCGCTCGACGATGCCCAACGCGTCCGCGACGCTATCGAGCGGCAGGCGATGCGTGAGCAGATCGGCCACGGGAACGCTGCCGCTGGCTATCAACTCAAGCGCTTCCCGATTGTGCCGAGGAGCCGAGCCGTAGGCGCCGACCACCGTCAGCTCCCGGTAGTGGATCAAGTTCGAGTCGCTCCGGATGATCGGGTCGTCCTTCGGAAGGCCCCCGAACAGGCTGACCCGCCCGCGCGGCATCGCCATCGCGAGCGCCTGCTCCTGCGCAATCTTCGCCGCTGCGGCAGTGATCACGACATCGGCGCCGCGACCACCTGTGAGGTCGAGCACCGCGGCGATCGGATCGCTTCTGGAAGCGTCGACGAGGGCATCGGCCTTCAATCGGGCTGCGAGCTCGAGGCGTGACGGGTTCACGTCAACCAGGATGACCTGAGCCGCGCCTCGTGCACGCGCGAGCCGGACGTGCAGGCAGCCGATTGGGCCGGCCCCGACCACGACGACCGTGTCACGCTCCCCCACCCCCGCGAGCTCCTGCCCGTTGAGCACGCAGGCGAGAGGCTCGGTGACCGCGGCGTGAGCCGGATCCACCGAGTCCGGGATGCGGTTGACGCCATCAACTGCGAGGACCTTCGCCGGCACGCGCATGAACTCCGCGAAGCCGCCGTCGTACTGATACCCGATCGACTCCAGGCGTTCGCAGACCGTGAAGAAGCCTCGTTGGCACTGGAAGCATGTCCCGCAAGGAATCGCCGCGATGACCTGCACCCGATCCCCAACAGCCCAGCCGGTGACGCCCCGGCCGACCTCGGCGATCTCGCCCGCCACCTCGTGACCGATGACGCGAGGCAGCGAAATGTTCTGATGGCCATGGCGGAAGACTTTGACATCGGTCCCGCAGGTCCCGCAGGCGAGGACGCGCAGAACCAGGTCGCCCTGCCGGGCCTCCGGTTCAGGCAGCGTTTCCTGCCGAAGGTCACCCGGCGCGTGCAGCCGTGCCGTCTTCATGAGTCGCTGCAGCGGACGCCTCCTCCTCCAGGGCCGGGCCGAGGACCGACATTACGACAGCTGGATCGGTTGCTTCTCGCAGCTGCCTCGCGAGATCGGGCTGGATCAGTATGTCAGCCAGACGACCCAGGATCCCGAGATGGGCGTCGTCGCGCGCCGCAATGCCGATGCAGACGAACACGCGGTCCGTCTCCCAGTCGACGCCCGCCGGGAACTGGGCAAACGACAATGCGGTCCTGTGGATGAGCACGCGACTCTCATCCGTCCCGTGGGGGATCGCGAAGCCCTCCCCGACCGACGTCGAGATGATCTGCTCGCGCTCGAGCATCGCATCCGCGTAGCCCGGGGCCACGGCTTGCAGCTCTTCGAGGATGCGACCCGTGGCGAGGATCGCATCCTCTCTTGAGCCTGCCGTCAAGCTCAGGCGGACGGCCTCGATCGGAAGAACACCCATCCGACCGTCCCTAGACCTCGATCGCCGAACCGGTGCGCAGCGCGTCAACAACGCGGCTGAGCACGGGATCGCCGATGAAGGCGTCGAACGCGACAACAGGGCGGCCCGCTGCGACCTGCCTCGCCCGTTCGGCGAGCGAGCGGTGGCAGAGCACGAGATCGGCGTCCGCGGGGATTCTCGCGACCGCCGTGTGTTCGACCGTTACAGGCAGCCCTGAGAGCTGACGTTTCAGCTGCGATACGACCAGGGCACTGCTGCCCATTCCCGCCTCGCAGGCGAGCACGATCTTGTGGACGTCGGCTGCCGCGATGGCGCTCATGCCGTCACCGACCCGGCCGCCGAGGGCGCCGTTGCGCTCGCGGTATCGGCCTCGGTCTCGTCCTCGCGAACGGTCGCGCGCAAGAGCACCGATGCGACCGCAAACGTCACGACGGTGCCCACGAAGATCCCGGCCAGCGTCGCCAGCTGTCCGCCCGGCGGGGTCATCGCCAGCTCGGCGAAGATGCTGCCCGGCGACGGAGATGCCACGAGGCCTGCGCCGAGCGCGACGAAGGTGGCCACCCCGGCCATTCCCCCGGCGATCATGGCGATGATGAGGATCGGCCGCATCAGGACGTACGGGAAGTAGATCTCGTGGATGCCGCCGAAGAAGTGGATGATGATCGCGCCGGGCGTGGTGGCACGGATCGAGCGAGGGCCAAAGACCCAGTACGCGCGCAGCAGCCCGAGCCCGGGACCTGGGTTCGTCTCCAGCATGAACATCAGCGACTTGCCAGTTGCGGCCGACTGCTGGACGCCGATCGTGTCGAGGACGCCATGGTTCAGCGCGTTGTTGAGGAACAGCACCTTCGCGGGCTCGATGAAAATCGAGGAGAGCGGCAGCAACCCGGCATTCACGAGGCCCTGAACAACGCTCGCCATGAACTGGGAGAGCGCCTCGACGACCGGACCGATCGCCAGGAGCCCAAGGACCGCCAGAGCCGCGCCGAGAATGCCGAGCGAGAAGTTGCCGACCAGCATCTCGAAGCCGACCGGGATCCGCTCGGCGGTGGCGCGATCGAACTGCTTGAGCAGCCACGCGGCGAGCGGCCCCACGATCATCGCGCCGAGGAACATCGGGATTGAGGCGCCGACAACCACCCCGACGGTCGCGATCGCCCCGACCACCGAACCGCGATCGCCGTACACCAGACGGCCGCCGGTGTAGCCGATCAGGATCGGAAGAAGAAAGGTGATCATCGGGCCGACGAGCTGCGCCAGTGTCTTGTTGGGCAGCCAGCCCGTCGGAATGAACAGCGCCGTGATCAGGCCCCAGGCGATGAACGCCCCGATATTTGGCATGACCATCCCGGCGAGGAAGCCGCCGAATTGTTGAAGTCGCGCCTGGATCCCCGACCCAGCGGCCGGGCCGGCATATGGCAACGCGGATGCCGTCACGTGGTGTTCCTCCTCACTACCCCAGTCCTACACATTCCGGACCTCGTCGATCAGCCGTCGACCATTGGCACCACTCCCTGCCGCCCATCGTCCGGCGGCGTGATCGGCGAATAACCCGACGCCGTCGGGCCCAGCGGCTCGCGCGAGAGGACCACCCCGCCGATCTGGGCCTCAGCCTCAGCCGCCGCGAGCCGGCACATGGCGAAAAAGGCCTTCGGGCCGACATGGGCGCCGTCGAGCTTCGCAAGCTCGACTGCAATGCGGGCAACCATGGCATCGCCTGCTCCGACGGTCGTCTGCAGCTGACCTGGCGGCACCTCAATCTGATTGGGGGAAAGGACCTCGACTTCCGCTCCCCACGCGGCAACGGAGCCGGCGGATCCGAGCGACACCAGAACGCCGCGCGCTCCCTGACGGATGATCTCCCGTGCCGCCACCTGGGCGTCCTCGGCGGTCTCGATTCGCCGGCCAGTCAGGGCGGCAGCCTCCACTCGGTTCGGCTTCAGGAAGAACGGTCCGGCCCGGGTGATGCGCTCAAGAGCCTCGTCGCTGGTATCGGCGAGCACCCGCAGGTTCGGCCAGGCGCCCCGCAGGATCTCGGTCCAGCGCGCATAGACGGACGCATCCACCCCACGGGGGAGGCTGCCCGCGAACACGACCGCGGCTGCCCGTCGGCCTTCGACCACCGAGAGGAGCTCGCGCTCGAGCTCATCGACCTGGTCGGTGCTGACCTCGG
The DNA here is from genome assembly GCA_030854405.1 of Chloroflexota bacterium. Next base: position 17,381 of record JALYTG010000008.1, read on the forward strand.
GGCCGCTCCCATTGATCTCGGTGAGTCTCCCCGTGGCCTGCTCGATCACCTTGAGGTTCGTCCGGGTCTCGCCCGGAGTCCGGATGAAACGGGATGGCACGCCCAGGGAATCCAGGTAGCGCTCGATCGGAGTCGCCTGGTCTTCCCCGGCGAGGCCCAACGCGACCACGGGCGCCCCGATGCGGGCCACGACACGAGCGACGTTGATCCCCTTGCCTCCGAAGGTCGCATGCATGTCAGCGGTCCGATGCGTGGTTCCCGGCACGAGCTCATCAACCCAGACCGTGCGGTCGATGGCCGGGTTGAGCGTCAAGGTGACGATGGGGCGCGTCATGCGATCGCCTCGCGCGCGTACGGCGCGAGCCTCACCTGGAGCCCGGCTGCCCGAAGGGCTTCGACCTCCGCGGCCGAGGCGGCCTCGTCGGTTATCAGCAGGTCCACCTCGTCGGGCCGCGCGACGTGGGCAAAGGTCACCGTTCCGAGCTTGCTGCCATCGGCCAGCACCACGGCCACGCGGCCGGCGTGAATCATCCTGACCTTGGTCGCCGCCTCCTCCCAGGTCGGCGTGGTGAAGCCCGCTCCCGACGAGACCCCGTTCATGCCGATGAAGGCGATATCAACGTGCATCTGCTCGATCGAGCGCTCCGCGATCGGCCCCACCAAGGCCAGAGTCGACTCCTTGACCGATCCACCCGTCAGGATCAGCCGGACGCGGTTGGCAAGCTCCACGGCGATCGGCACCGAGTTCGATGCGATGGTGATGTCGTTTCTGCTGCGGAGTTCGCGCGCAAGCTCGAGGGTGGTCGTGCCGCCGTCGAGGAACACCGTGTGGCCAGGCTGGACGAGCTGGGCGGCGGCTCGTGCGATCGCCCGCTTCTGGCCGCGGTTTTCTGTTTCCTTCTGACCGAAGGATGGCTCAAAGCGGCTGGGATGAAGGACTCCGCCATGCGTCCGCTCCACGACGCCGGACTTCGACAAGAGCTGCAAGTCGCGGCGGATGGTGGAGTGCGAGACACCGAATCGAGCGGCGAGCTCCCCGACTTGCGCGCGATCGTCCGACTCCAAGACGTCCACGATCTTTCGGCGCCGCTCGCCGACCATCATCGGTCTGTGCTCCCTCGTGCGCACTTGTGAAGGAATGGCGTGCGTATATCTGCGTGAGACTGCGCACTATGGCGCGAAATGCGCTCGAAGTCAAGAGCGTCGCGCTGGAAACGAGGGCGGGAATTTGATCGGGTGCCGGTTCGACCCCGCAAGGCCTGGCGCCCGCCCACCGCTGGACAGTCCGCGGCACCCTCGGGAAGATGGCGGCATCATGACCGAGCCGCCATCTGCTCACGTCGGCGAAGCGCCTGGCGAGGACGGTGCGCCGGCATCGAGTGGTGACCCGCCTCCGACGCGCCGTGCCGCGATCCTGACGGCCCTGGCGGCGAATGTCGCGATCGCGGTGGCGAAAGCCACTGTCGCCGCCATCTTCGGCTCGTCCGCGATGCCTGGCAAAGCGCCAAGGGAGAGCTGTCGTGGCGCCGTCTCCTTCGCGACACAAAGGCGCCCGAGCTCATCGTCGTGTTCCTGGAGGACATCGGCGCGATCATCGGCGTCGCGTTGGCGGCAGTCGGGGTAGCCCTGACCGCGATCACCGGTGAAGGGTCCTGGGATGCAATCGCGTCCATCGCGATCGGTCTCCTCCTCACGGCGATCGGCCTGCTGGTGAACCGGGAAACCCAGAGCCTCCTCGTCGGCGAAGCGGCGGCGGTTGATGTCGTCGCGGCGATCCGCGCGGCCATAGCGAGCACCGAGGGTATCGACGGTGTCCGCGAGCTACGCACGATTCACATCGGGCCCGACGACCTCGTCGTGGCCGCCGGAGTGTGGGTCGATCCGGGGCGCAGCGCGGCCGCGATCAGCCGCTCGATCGATGAGGCCAAGCGCCGCGTTCGACAGGTCGCTCCCTTCCGCACGGTCGTAAGCGTCGAGCCCCGAATCCGCGACGCCGAGCAGCCCGAAGCCGAGGCAGGCGATGGGGACGTCGGTCCCCGGATCTAGTCTCCGCCGCCCGCGAGGTCGGCGAGGCGGGCTTCGACCAGGCTTTCCACCAGCGCCGGCGGCAATGGCGCGCCGGCCGTGAAGTGCAGACTCCCCTTGGTGCGCCCATACCCCTTCAGTGCCTCAGCGTGCGCCTTCAGGAAGGTGTCGGTCAGGGGGTAGATGCTGCAGTGAGCCTTCCAGCCGGCGAACGAGACCAGAAAGCGACCGTTGAGCCTGAACGCCGGCATGCCGTAGCTGATCGTCTCAACGGCATCGGGGACCAGTCGAGCAATCTGGGAGCGGAGGCGCTCCAGCGCCTCGTGCTGCTCCGAGGGCAGAGTCGCAAGGTAGGTCTCGATGGGCGAGTCGTCGGCCACGGCATCCCATGGTACGTCTAGGCCTCCACCATCGCCTTCACCTCGCCGATCCAGCGCTCGAGCGTCTCTTCGTCGTACGGCGCCGGCACCTCGGCGATAAAAGTGTCGAAGCCAATCTCCCGGGCCGCTCGCATGCGCTCGGCGATCTCTTCCGCGGTGCCGACCCAGAAGGTTGTGTCGTCTTCGACCTCGGACATCGGCGTCCGGTTGAGGGCCATCATCTCTTCCCAGGCACCTCGGGCCTGCTGCGGCGTGTCGCGAATCACCGGCTTCAGCCCGAGGGTTCGCTCGATCTGGGCCGGGTCACGCCCGACCTCCTCACAATGCCGGCGGAGCACCTCTTCCTTGTGTCGGAGGACCTCCACCGTCCCGTTGGCGTTCCACATGTCGGCGTACTTGGCGACGGTGCCGAGCGTCTTCCGCTCTCCCGAGCCGCCGATCATGATCGGCACTCGAGGCTGTACCGGCCGCGGCAACACCACCAGATCGTCGAAGGCGTAATGCCCACCCGGCGGCGAGGTGACCCGTCCACCATCGAGCAGGGTGCGCACGGCCGCCACCGACTCATCCAACCAATCGAGCCGCTCGCCGGGCGAACGGCCGAATTCGATCCCGTGTGCCTGGTGCTCGAGCCCGAACCAGGCCCCACCGAGGCCGAGGATCGCCCGGCCGCCGCTGAGATGATCAAGGGTGACCGCCTCCTTGGCCACCAGCCCAGGGGTGCGGAACGTGTTGGCACCCACCAGGAGGCCGAGCTGCACCCGGGTCGTGACCTTTGCCCAGGCCGCCAGGGTCGTCCATCCTTCGAAGATGGGCTGATATGGGTCTCCGAAGATCGCGTACAGGTGGTCCCAGGTCCATAGGTGCTCATAGCCGAGCGCCTCCACCCGCTTCGCTGACGCCTCGAACCAGTCCCAATCGGTGCCCTGTGGCCATAGAAGGACGCCCAGGCGCAAGTTGGTCATGTCGTCCACCTCCTGAGCCGATACCTTACCGACCTTCAGGGACGTGCGACGAAGGAACTCACGGCCTGCCTTTCTCTACCGGTCCGTCGAGGAAGCCGTGATGCGCAACCGACGCCGTGGCGCCCTGGATCGGGAATAATTGGGGCCGTCGACCCCGGAGGAGCCTCGCGAGCATGACGATGACCAGATCGAGCACGCCGGTGGCCGCGCTCCTGGAGCGGTCGCATCGGCTCGGCGCGGACCCTCGCAACACCAACTACGCCGGGGGCAACGCCTCCGCCAAGGGCCGGGCGACTGATCCGGTGACCGGCGAGGCGGTCGAGCTGCTTTGGGTCAAGGGCTCGGGTGGCGACCTTGGCACCTTGACCGAGGCCGGCCTGGCCGTCCTCCGGCTCGATCGGCTGCGCGAGCTCGTGCGCGTCTACCCCGGCGTCGCGCGCGAGGACGAGATGGTCGAGGCGTTCGACTACTGCCTGCACGGCCGTGGCGGAGCCCCTCCCTCCATCGACACTGCCATGCACGCGCTCGTGCAGAGCTCCCACGTCGATCACTTGCACCCTGACGCCGGTATCTCGATCGCGACCGCCGCCGACGGCGAGGCACTGACTCACGACTGCTTCGGTGACCGGGTGGCGTGGGTCCCATGGCGGAGACCCGGATTCCAGCTCGCCCTGGACGTCGCGTTGATCAGGGAAGCGAACCCGGCCGCGATCGGCGTCATTCTGGGCGGCCACGGCATCACGGCCTGGGGCGATACCTCGGAGGAGTGCGAGGCGAACTCCCTGGACATCATCCGGAGCGCGGAGCGCTTCATCGCCGAGCGCGGACGGCCTGAGCCGTTCGGTGCCCCCATCGATGACTACGCTCCTCTGCCGGAGCTCGAGCGCCGAGAGCGCGCAGCAGCACTGGCGCCCACCCTTCGGCGTCTGGCCTCCATCGACCGCCGTCAGATCGGCCACTTCACCGATGCCGAGGTGGTGCTCGACTTCGTCTCGCGCAAGGAGCACCCGAGGCTCGCCGCCCTGGGGACCTCCTGTCCCGACCACTTCCTGCGGACGAAGGTCCGTCCGATGGTGCTCGACCTGCCGCCCACCCGCCCTCTGCAGGAAACCCTCGGCCGCCTCGAAGAGCTTCACGCCGCCTACCGCGAGGAGTACCGCGCCTACTACGACCGCAACGCGTCGGCCGACTCGCCACCCATGCGTGGGGCCGATCCGGCCATCGTGCTGGTGCCGGGCGTCGGCATGTTCAGCTTCGGCGCGGACGAGCAGAACGCGCGGGTGGCCGGCGAGTTCTACGTAAATGCCATCAACGCCATGCGGGGGGCCGAGGCGCTCTCGACCTACGCACCGATTCCGGAAGCGGAAAAGTTCCGGATCGAATACTGGGCGCTCGAGGAAGCCAAGCTGGCGCGGAGGCCGAAACCGAAGGCGCTGGCCGGTCGCGTCGCCTTCGTGACTGGGGCTGGATCGGGTATCGGGCGTGCCATCGCGCATCGACTGGCGGCCGAAGGCGCCTCCGTGGTTGTGGCCGATATCGACGCCGACAGCGTTGGGGCGGTCGCATCCGAGATCGGCAGCAGCGACCTGGCCGTGCCGGTGTCGGTCGACGTCACTGACGAGGACCAGATCGCCGCTGCGATGCGCGAGGCGACCCTTGCGTTCGGCGGTGTCGACCTTATCGTCAACAATGCCGGCCTCTCAATCTCGAAGCCGCTGCTCGAGACGACGGCCCGCGACTGGGACCTTCAGCACGACGTGATGGCGCGCGGCTCGTTCCTCGTGTCTCGGGAGGCGGCCAGGATCATGATCGAACAGGGACTGGGCGGCGACATCATCTACATCGCGAGCAAGAACGCCGTCTTCGCCGGCCCGAACAACCTCGCCTATGCCGCCGCCAAGGCCGACCAGGCCCACCAGGTCCGGCTCCTCGCCGCAGAGCTGGGCGAGCACGCGATCCGCGTCAATGGGGTAAATCCCGATGCGGTGGTTCGCGGCTCCGGAATCTTCGCCAAGGGTTGGGGCGCCCAGCGCGCGGCGGTGTACGGGGTTGAGGAGGAGAAGCTGGGCGAGTTCTACGCGCAGCGCACGCTGCTGAAGCGGGAAGTCCTGCCCGAGCACGTAGCGGACGCGGTCTTTGCGCTGACGGCGGGTGATCTGTCGCAGACGACGGGACTCCTGATCCCGGTTGACGCGGGGGTCGCCGCCGCGTTCCTGCGCTAGCCCTCAGCCGCCGCGGCAACACCTCGCCGGTATGCCTCCGCTTCCCACTCCTCGATGAAGCGACGCTCCCCAGGTTCCAGCACCCGAACTCCGCCGAGCAGCGAGGCATTGAATCCGATGCGGATCGCATCCAGGTACACGTCGCGCGCGATATCGGCCTCGTGAGGTGAATCGCCTGCAGCGAATAGGCCCAGCCCGGCGACGACGACGATCGAGGGCAACCCGCCATGCGCCTCGACGTGCCGGACGAGCTCGGCATCGACGCGCTCGGCGTGCTGGCCCGCATCCGCGGTTGCGGGCAGATCCAGCCAGAGCGGCCAGGAACCTGCGTACACGATCTGGTCCGGCGTGATCGGGCCACCGAGCACCAGCCTCCGGCCCACCTCCGACGTTGCAGCGCGCACGGCGTCCGACGACGCGTCGAACATGACGACCTTGGGCCTTGATCCCCTCGAAAGCGACGTGCGCAGGGCCGATTCGAGCGCCCCCGCGAGCCCGCGCGGCTCGGGCGTCACCGGATCTGGCACTCCAACCTGGCCCGAGATCCCCGGGTCCACGTCCGCAAGGCGGGCGCGGATTGCCTCGACCACTCGCCATGAGGCGGCGCTGATCGCCGATGGCTCGTCCGCCGCGGCGATCAGCCCGTGGCTCTGCAGCAGCAGGACGTCGGGCACGGGCTTGCCCGTGGTCGCCTCGAATGCTCGACGGGCCAGCAAGATCGCTCGCGCCAGGGGCAAGCCCGGGTCGACGTACGGCACCCACAGGACGGCGTCGCCGAACAACGTTTCGGCGATCCTGGCCCCGTCGCTTGCGCAGCACACCGCGTTCACGATGGTTGGGTGGGTATGCAGCACGAACTGCCGTGGAATGAGAACGTGGAAGAGAACCTCGACGGAAGGCCGCTGTTCGCCGGAGGGCCGGAGCCGGGCCGCCATCGCAACGGACATCACGGCCTCGCTGCCAGGCACGCCGGCGTCATCGGAGCCCTCCTCGAGGAGCCGGGCCAGCGGCTGCATGTCGAGCGGCATGAGGTCGCCGTCAGACAGGGACCCGAGCGCCACCCCGCTGGGCTTGATGTAGATCACGCCATCGGTCTTCATTGATACGTTCCCGCCACCGCCTCGCGAGAACTCCGGATCCGAACCAAACCGGCGCGAAAGCGCTGCCGCCTCCTCGAGCAGCCCGGTGGGGAGCGCCGTCGCCGGTCGAGGGCTATCTCTCATTGCGCGCGGAGCGCCCGCAGCTGCTTGAGCGGCGAGCTGGGATCTCGGCCGAAAAGGTCAACCAGCCGTACGTACTGGCCGTAAAGAGCGTCATACGTGGCGCGATGCGACGTGTCCGGCGGCACGATTCGGGCCGGGGGCCGCGCCAGGCTGCGGACCGCTTCGTCCACGCGGTCGAAGGCCCCGCCCGCGACGGCGCCAAGCATCGCGGCACCAACGCCGCTCGCCTGGTCGGTTGCGCAGATCTCGAACGGCAGGCCGGTCACATCGGCATAGATGCCGGTCAGGAGCTCATTGCGGCTGAGTCCCCCGCTGACGCGGACACGGTCGACCGCGAGCCCCGCCTCCGTGAACACGTCGATGATCATCCGGGTCCCGAACGCGGTCGCCTCGATCAGGGCGCGATAGATCGCCTCCGGGGTGGTCTGGAGCGTGTATCCCAGGATCGCACCGCTCAGATCGGCATCGACGAGCGGGGTCCGGCTGCCATTCCACCAATCGAGGGCGAGCAGCCCGCTCTCGCCGGGCGCGAGCGCCGCCGCGCGTTGGCTCAGGACGTCGTGGATCAAACCCGCACGTTCCCCGGAATCCGCAAGCTCAGAGGGAACCACGTCATGAGCAGACGGAACCCCGGAGCGGACGAACCAGGCAAAGATGTCGCCGACTCCGGCCTGCCCGGCCTCATAGCCGAACAACCCCGCTACGATCCCGTCCTCGACAACGCCTGACATGCCGTCGACCAATACCTCTCGCTCGGCGAGGAGCAGGTGGCACGACGAAGTGCCCATCACGATGAATAGCGTGCCGGGGCCGCTGACGCCGCCACCCAGCGCCGCCGCGTGGGCGTCGATCATCGGGCTCCCCACCGGGGTCCCTTCCGCAAGCCCCAACCGTTGCGCCCACTCGGGCGCCAGGTGGCCAACCACCTGTCCGGGAGCAAGGACCTGACCCCTCACCTTCGAGGTGTACAGGTTCTCGAGGCCCGGATCGAGGTCCCTGAGGAAGTCGGGCGAGGGATAGCCGTCGCGCTTGTGCCATAGCGCCTTGTAGCCCGCCGCGCAGGCGTTGCGCGCCAGCGAGCCAGTGAGCCGCCAGACGACCCAGTCGCCGGCCTCGACGATGCATTCCGCCGCGGCGTAGATTTCGGGCGCCTCGTCCAGCATTTCGAGCGCCTTGGCCATGAGCCATTCAGATGACACCTTCCCGCCGTAGCGCCGCAGCCACTTCTCAGCGCGTCGTGCCGCGACCGCGTTGATGCGATCGGCCTGTGCCTGGGCGGCGTGGTGCTTCCACAACTTCGGCCAGGCGTGTGGCTGGGCTCGAAGGGCGTCAATCCCGTGCAGCGGCGTGCCGTCGGCCGTCGTGGGCAGGATCGTCGAGGCGGTGAAATCGATCCCGATTCCCTTCACCGATGCGGGTTGGACACCGGCCGTGGCCAGGGCCTCTCGCGTCGCGTGCTCCATGGAGGTCAGCCAGTCATCAGAATCCTGGAGCGCCCAGTCATGCGGCAGCGATGGGCCACCCTCGGGAAGCGAGCGATCGATGACCCCGTGTGGGAACGGCGCGACTGCCGTGGCGGTCAGTGCGCCGCTCTCCAGGTCGAGCACGACTGCCCGGACCGACTCGGTCCCGAAGTCCAGCCCGAGCGCGTGCCCCCGCGTCATGCCACCGCCCCCGGCTGCGATCGGAGCATGGCGACCCCCTCGCGCCAGGCCCCACCCGGCCTAGGCTCATACCTCTCCAGGTTGACCGATGCGCCCGTCGCGACGCGGCCCTGTCGGAGGTTGCTGAGCTCGCCGGTCGCGATCGCCTGGAGCATGACGTTGCCGAGGGCCGCCGCCTCGACCGGCCCGGCCACCACCGGTCGCTCGCAGGCGTCCGCCGTGAGCTGGCAGAGGAGCCGATTCTGGCTGCCTCCACCAACGACGTGGATGACCTGCAGCGCGGGCGTGACAAGCGCCTCGAGATCCTCGAGCGTCGCCCGATAGCGGACCACCAGGCTCTCGAGACAGCAACGAATAACCTCGCCGACCGATTCCGGCACCGGCTGGCCGCTCCGGACACACGCGTTCCGAATCGCGGCCGGCATGTCGGCTGGACTCAGAAAGCCGGGATCGTCGGGATCAACAAGGGAACGGAACGGCTCGGACTTGCCCGCGGCAGCCATGAGCTCCTCCCAGGTGTAATGGGTCCCTTCCCGCTGCCACTGCTTGCGGCACTCCTGCACGAGCCACAACCCGGTGATGTTCTTGAGCAAGCGGACCGTCCCCGCCACGCCTCCCTCGTTGGTGAACCCGCTCTCGAGGGCATGCGCGCTACCGATCGGAGCATGCAGCTCGACGCCCATCACGCTCCATGTCCCGCTGCTGATATAGACACTATGGTCGCCGAGCCCGGGAATGGCGGCCACCGCGCTGGCCGTATCGTGGCAACCCACGGCGATGACGGGTGCGGCTTCGGGTAGGCCGACCTCGGCTCCAACGTCGGGCCGAAGCGAGCCGAGCACCGTGCCTGGCTCGACCAGGCTGGGCAAGATGCGCAACGGAATCTCGAGCGCCGTCAGCAGGTCGCTGGCCCACCGCTGGTGGCCCACGTCGAGACACTGCGTCGTCGTGGCGTGGGTGATTTCGGCAGCCTGGGTGCCACTGAGCCAGTAGTTGAGCAGGTTGGGAAAGGGCAGGAACAGGTCGGCGGCCTCGAGCTGTGGGTCCCGAGCCCGAACCATGCTGTACAGCTGGAAGAGGGTGTTGATCTGCATCGGCTGGATGCCGGTCGCCGCGTACAACCGCTGGCGCGATATCCGCCGCAGGGCGTGCTCCATGACGCCATCGGTCCGTGAGTCGCGGTAGTGGTAGGGATTGCCGAGCAGGCGCCCATCCCGGTCGAGCAACGCGAAGTCCACGCCCCAGCTGTCGACTCCCACGCCCCCAACCGTTCCCCGGTTCGTTGCCACGTGTCGGGAGATGCCCGCCTTGACCTCTTCCCACAGCCGCAGCGCGTCCCAGTACAGGTGACCCATCACCGTCACGGGCTCGTTGTCGAACCGATGCACCTCGCGCAACGCAAACCGGTTACCGTCCCACGCGGCTGCGAGCACCCGGCCGTTCGACGCGCCAAGATCGACGGCGAGGTAGTCAGTTACGCCACCCGATCGGATCGGGGTGGCTGGCTCCGCTACCGGGATGAGGTTCGCGGCTGTGGTCACGGCCGACCGTACAGGGGGCCAAACGTGGCGCACGCCCGGAAGTCGGCTCCCTCGGCGTCCGCCGTCCCGAGCGACGTCCAGGCGCTCGGCCGGAAGACCTTCTCGGGCGAGACGTTGTGCATGTTGACCGGGATCCGGAGCAGCGAAGCGAGGCTGAGGAGATCCGGCCCGATGTGGCCGTAGCTCATCGCACAGTGGTTGGCACCCCAGTTGGACATCACTGCGTAGACGTCCCGGAACGCACCCTCGCCGGTCACTTCCGGGACGAACCAGTGCGTCGGCCAGGTGGGGTTCGTTCGCTGATCCAGGATGCTGTGCACCTCGGGCGGAAGATCCACGGTCCAGCCCTGAGCAAGCTGCAGAACCGGGCCGACGGCGTGGACCAGACTGATGCGGCACATCGTGGCCGGCATGCCACCGCGCGTCACGAACTGGGACGAGAAGCCGCCGCCACGGAAGTAGCCGGTCACCGACGGATACCAGGTCGTCGCCTCGAGGCAACGCCGCGCTTCATCCTCCTCGATCTCCCAATACGGCTTCATGACCGGCTGGCCGTCGCGTTCCATCTGTCCGGTCGCGTCGAGCGTGCAGGAGCCTGAGTTGATCAGATGAATGACACCGCCGGCCGCCCTGCCGTCAAGCGTGTGGCCGGTGACCCGCTTGACCGCCTCCGGGCTCCAGTACGTGCGAACGTCGGCGAAGACCTGCGCGGTGTTGGTCAGCAAGTAGCCGAGCATCATGGAGGCGCCGTTCAGGCTGTCGTTCTCGGTGGCGAAGAGATACGGCGCACGGACCGCATCCCAGTCGAACGATGAGTTCAGGATCGCCTCGCTGTAGTCACCGTTGGGCGAGTGATCGGTCCACTGACGCTGGCCCTGAAATCCACCCAGGATCGCGTTGCGGCCCAGCGCCTCCTCGCCGAATCCCGCTTCGGCCAGGCGCCGGTTCCCCACCATGAGGTCCCGCGCGATGAGGGTCATCTTGACGACCGTCTCCCAGTCAGTGTCCTTCTGCTGACGGCTGCGCTGCTCGCTCGGGGGGTTGAGGTCGCTGCCCTCGGTGCAGGTTGCCCGGGTCCAAGCCAGGGCTCGCTCGAACTCCGCCTCGTCGTAGATTCGCTCGTCGATGCGGCGCGTGAGCTCGCTCATGTCGACCGCCTCGATCCGCATCCCAAGGTAGCGCTCGAAGAAGCCCTGGTCGACGATGGACCCGGCGATCCCCATGGAAGTCCCCCCGAGGCTCAGGTAGGACTTTCCGCGCATCACGGCGACCGCCAGGCCGGCGCGAGCGAACCGCAGCAGCTTCTCGGCGACGTCGGGCGGAATGGTGGCATCGCCAGCGTCCTGGACGTCGTGCCCGTAGATGCCGAACGCGGGGAGTCCCTTCTGGGTGTGCGCCGCCAGGACAGCCGCGAGGTACACGGCGCCAGGCCGCTCGGTCCCGTTGAAGCCCCAGACGGCTTTCGGGGTGAGCGGATCCATGTCCATAGTCTCCGAGCCGTAGCACCAGCACGGGGTGACCGTGATGGAGAGGCCGACGCCCTCGCGCTGGAAGAGCTCCGCGGCCTGAGCCGCCTCGACGACGCCGCCGATAGAGCTTGGCGGTATGACGCACTCGGCAGCTCGCCCATCTGGATATCGGAGGTTCGCGCTCAGCAGGTCTGCCGTCGCGCGGGCCATCCGCATCGTCTGGTCCTCCAGCGATTCGCGGATCCCGCGGCGGCGACCGTCGATCGCCGGTCGGATGCCGATCTTCGGCCATGCCCCAACGTACCGCGATTCTCCCCGCTCGCTGCCGGTTGCAGCCTGCTCGACGGTTGTCATCGCCCTCTCCTTCCCATGCGCCTCACGCCGGCGGGACAACGCCGATGGTCAACAGGATGTTCGCGTACACCCGCCGCTCTCCGGTCGCAATCGCCAGCGCCAGGTCCGGTCCCCGCGCCATGGCGTAGAAGCCGAAGCGGTCGAGCGCCTGCAGCTCGAGGCCAGGAAGCTGCGCGCGGAAGTCGGCGAAGATCTGCGGCTCGTCGCCCGTATCTGGCCGCATGACATGGGCCGCCTCGATCGGGACTGCATCAAGGATCACTTCCAGGACATCGGTCACGCGCAGCAGATCAGGCGCGAGGTTGAGGTAGACCCGTCTCGCGCCGGGGTGTGAGCGGGTCACCAGCGGATAATTGCCGTCCGCGATGAGCACCTGGGCGCCATGGCCTGCCTCGCCCAACGCTCGCAGGATCTCGGGATGGAGCAGCCGATACGTAAGCACTCCGCTCCTCCCCTACCGCGGCCTTGCCGCTTCGACGCCACCGGCACCGAGCTGAACCCGGTCGCTGGTGGTCGATGACGGTATCTCGCGCGGTCGGTGGTCCGAGCGCGGCGCGGCAC